>NZ_WXWK01000162.1:0-25147 GCF_009904835.1 Vibrio sp. V33_P6A3T137
TTATAACTCTGATAAGAATTCCATATCGCCCTCACTGAATGCGCTTTCGTTTAAGGATCCATCATGCTCGATATTCACTGGCTCAATACCTTTGTCACTTTAGCGAAATATCAACATTTTGGTAAAACCGCCGCAGCATTACACATGACACAACCCAACGTTAGCTTGCATTTAAAACAGTTAGAGCAAGCAACGCGAGTCAAATTGATTGAACGTAACCCTTTTCAACTGACTCAAGCGGGTGAGCGATTATTGCAAAGTGCAGAGAAAACCTTACTTGAATTACAAGTCTGCCAAGCCGATCTCAATGCCATTAATCATCTTCATCAGGGCACCTTAACCATTGCCGCTAGCGATATCATCTCCCGCTTACTCTTGATTGGCCCTTTTCAGCTCTTTCGTAAAACCTATCCGGGGATCGACCTGTCATTATTTAATACCACCTCTTCACAAGCGGCAGAGCTGGTGAAAACGGCCAAAGCCGATTTGGGATTTGTGATCGCGCAAAAAGAAGAAGCACCTCTGAGTTTTACCGAGCTACGTGAGGTGCAGTGGTGCGCAATCGGCAATGGACTCGCGCAGTGGCAGGCGCAGGCCGCGAATCAAAGCCTAGCGGTTAGCGATCACTCGCAAGTTCCTCTCACCGCGGATGAACCGACGCTTATTCTGCTGGGTCATGATACTCGTACTCGAGATTTAATCGATCTCAGTTTGCCGAAACTGAACCTGCCTAACTATCGCATTATGGAAGTCGGTAGTGTGGATGCACAAATTGACTGGGCAGAAGCGGGGTTCGGAGTCGCGATTGTCCCTACGTTTTCAGTCAATCCGCAAAGGACATTACACACAACGCTTACCCCACTGCCCGACTTTTCTTCCACCAGTTTGGGTTATATCGTGCGCCAAAACCAATTGCTCTCAAGAGCTATCAAACAGTTGCTGGTGTGGGTCGATGAAGAAATCCAAAAATCGCAATCGTTGACTTAATGGTAAAATACCAGCATAAAAATGTGATTCAAGTCACAAATTATTTCATCAAAACGTATTGATAATAATTATCAATTACATCAGTATCCTTGCTCTCATTTTGACAAGGATCAAATTATGCAGTTGAAACCTTTGTTGGCTATTATTCCTCTTCTGTTGACCAGCGCAACTCAAGCAGAAACCGCCGCTCCATCAGAAACCGATGAAACCATCACCGTACATGGGCAGCCCATTCCTACTCATCAACGATTACGCAGTGATTTAGACAAAATGCGTGGTATCGCCAATGCGGATATCTTTTCTGGGATCACCAGCATACAAAGTAATAATATGCATAATGAAGCCGGCGCATTGGATATTGGCATTCGCGGCTTGCAAGGCGAAGGTCGAGTACCGATTTTTATTGATGGCAGCTTGCAATCTACTCACACCTCTCGTGGTTACCAAGGCGTCAGTGACCGAACTTATATTGATACTGACTTACTCAGCACCTTGACGGTTCATCAAGGTGCGACCATGGATAGTTCACCTTACGCTAGCGGCGCTGTTGGCGGCGTGGTTAACGCCACCACGCTAACCATTAACGATGTAATTAAAGATGACAGCTCTTTTGGTGTGATATTTAAAGCTCGGGCCAATAACCATAATCGTACCCCAGAAGTCAGTGGCGATTACCGTCAACAAGGCCGCTATTTATTAGCGAACCGTGACTCTGAATACAAATTTGAACACGGCTCAGCCATGATTGGCCTTGGTTATCAACATGAGTTATTTAGTACCGTACTCGCCTATAGTAAACGCTCAAAAGGCAACCATTTTTCCGGTAAAAATGGCTATGACGATTATCAAGACCCGGTGGTTGGCCCAGGACAAGAAGTGGTTAACACCAGCTTTGAAAGTGATTCGTGGCTCTTAAAATTAGCCACCAACAATCGCACCGCGCATAATGCCGATCTCACCTATCGTTACCACGAACAAAAAGCCGGTGAAGTGCTGGCCGCTTATTGGGAAAAATACGATTATGACCACGAGGGCAACCCGCTACCCGATGGTCAAGAGATGATGCCTCAGTGGGGATTAGGCACAGCGAAAGTCAATACTTATGCCGCCAATTACTACTATCAGCCTGATCATCCTTGGCTAAATCTACACGCCAATGTGTGGTACACCGATGCGAAGCTCGCTCAATATAACGGGCTTTGGGCCGTCGGCACTAACGCCGAGCAGTATTTCCATGGCTACAGCAATGACCGTTCCGGCTTTAGCGTCAGTAATGAGAGCTTACTGACCGAATGGCCTGTGCGTTTAACTTATGGTTTTGCGCAGCAGCAAGAGCGCTTATCGCCTGAAGAAGATGGACAAACGCGTTTTACCCAGAACGTGACCTCTCGTGATGGTAAGCGCCGTGCACAAAACCTGTTTGCTAATGCTGATATTAATTATGCGCCGCTGAAAATAAAATTGGGGCTAAATGTCCATAATGCCAAATCAACCGATCATCAAACTAAGCAACATCTCGATTACAAAGAAAAAGTGGATTTACTGAGTGAACTCACTTATCAGTTGACCCCAAGTACCCAGCTATTTTTGAAATCCTCACGTACTTATCGAATGCCGAGCTTATATGAAACGACACTATCGAATGAGGTATTCAGCTACAATCCTTTCAACCCTCTCAAACCTGAGCAATCGTTCAATAACGAGGTCGGCGTGCAATGGCATAGCACGGATACAATCGCGAGTGGAGATAATCTTCATCTATCAGCGTCTTATTTTAGAAACAGCATTAAAAATTATATTTCTGGTGGGGTATTGCCAAAAACACCGGGAATGTCTGAATGGCGATCTAATTTTACCTTTACCAATTACGATAAAATGCAGCTCTCTGGTTGGGAGCTGAGCGCCAAATATCACTATGCGTGGTTATACGCTCACCTTGCCGCTACCTTATACAGTGAAACCAAAATTTGCTCTACAGACCAAGCGGCATATGCAGAAAGCGAGCGCTGTAATTCTATGGGCTTTGCTTGGGGATTAACCCCAACGCGTATTCCCCCCAAAGAAAACATACACCTCAATCTTGGCACGCAATTTTTTAATAATACCCTTGATACTGGTATCAAGGTCTCTTATCACTCCGGTAAGTCGAATCCAAGTAATTGGTTAGCGGGCACGGGTGCCAGTGCGATTATCGATATCCCAGCGGATTATAAAATTGATCTCTACTCTCAATATGCCTTAAACCCTAACACACAGCTGTTTTTGGCCATTAATAACCTCACTGACCGTTATCAAGTACAACCGGGAGCGGTGATCAGCATGCCCGATCCAGGCAGAACGATTACCCTTGGTGTGGAAGTACACTATTAATCGAGATATCAAATCAAGTGAAGGAGTTACCGCTCCTTAACTTGGCTGTATTTTGATGATTTTTCTTCTTCAAATAGGCAGCGATATTGCTGCCTACTTCAAACAATTAACAGGATTCACACTAAGAAGTTAACTCATCTTAGCGCCAAACACCCCACTCTCCGGTGGTTCCCGGCTCTTCTCCTTTCGTCCACCACTGCGCGGTCCATTCACGCCCTTGGTGAACAACAATATCACCAGCGGTGTATGTTTTGCTCTTTTGCCAAGCGTTATGAGTGTTCACTGGTGGCGGTGTTTGTTTTTGTAATGATAATTGATAGCTAAACTGACCATGTGGCGCAAACACTTGGTTAACATGGATATTTCGGCTATCAAACATATAGTGGTTCATTTCTTGGTGCCAAATGCCAATATACCAATCTCCCGCCTGCTGCTGATTAAACTGACCTGCCAGTTCAACAGGCCAAGTGTGTCTGTTATTGGCAGAAATCTCGAGATGAATATCCGTCAACTCTTGCCCTTGCTGGCTGAAGGTACGAAAACGCACACTATCACCGCTGTCCACTGGTCCAAACCCTGTTGGCACAAAATAACCTAATGCCGTTAAATCTGTCGGTTGCTCAGGTTCACTCGGTTCAGTAGGCGGCGTTGGGGCCTCTCCGCCGACAAAGGTGATATCACTACAGTTATAAAACCCTTCGCCCGCCGGATCAATTCGCTGCCAACGGGTATACAAAATCGCATCACCACTGCGTCCCTCAGGGAAATTGACCGTAAATCGGTATTTTCTATCAGCCCCTACTGCGACATTCCCCGCCTCATCAATTAACTCTAAATCGTCCCATGTCAAAGGTAGACTTGGATCGTACTCTGGTTTCGTTAAGTAAAACTCCCAATAAGAAGGATTATGTGGCACTGCAGCATGAAAAACTAAGTCCAATTGATGATGTTCATTTAGCTGAATCGGTGTTTTCTGCCAATGAGGAGAGACAATATTTAACCCAGCTTTAGCAGCATGACCGGCAGAACAAAGCTGACCATCCGGTATCACTGCTTTCACCTGCTCGAGATCTCGATAACGAGCCACATTAGCAGCCACTTCATTACGCTGCACAAAAGGATAAGCTCCCGATTGATCATAAACCGCTTGGCAAGCCGCATTAGGTATAGCGTTACTCCAAAACCCACCATCTAAATAGCACGTATTTTGCCGCGCACTGGGAAACTCAACCCAGCCATGTGCAAAAGCTAATGAGGGAATAGATAAACTGATACACAAAGTACTCAGGACTAATCGATGTTTCATTGTTCGGTTCCTTCCACTGACGATGTTAGTAATGACCCATGAACTAGGGCGATGTTTTACGATGATCAACCAACTCAACCATCACCATAAAAATGGGCTGTCTTTTTAAACCCAATACGTCCTAAAGCTAGCAAGATTCACTGATAACCCAAGTCAAGGACCACTATCGATGCTCCAAAATACAACCTACCTTCCAAATCTATACTGCTCATACTTTGAACGCTCATTTTCCTACGAGGGACATCAAATTTTATCCTCTCGCCAGATCATCAAACTAAATTGGTCATTGATTCGTTGCAAAGAAAGAACTCTCGAACGAGCAGGTATGGCATCACATTAAACCAATCTAATAAAAACAAAGCTTTATTAGCAAAAACTAAAGATCAAAATGCCATCATTTCGATTATTTATCACTCATAAAAACCAATTAATTATTTGTTTTTATGAGTAAATTAATTGTAACACTTCATTCATCACAGAAATAATTTGCAACATACCTACAATTCTCGAAAAGTTTCGAACGAAAATAAAAAATTATTCGTTCGCTCCATTTTGAATGTTCTATTCCCCCAGCAACCTAATTACATTACGAGGCCATTATGTTTGGGATCTTTAAACCACATGCTCACATTGAGCGGCTATCTTCTGAACGAGTTGATAGCGCCTATTCGCGTCTGCGTTGGCAGCTTTTTATCGGTATTTTTGTCGGCTATGCCGGTTACTACTTAGTCCGTAAAAACTTTAGCTTAGCGATGCCTTATTTGATTGAACAAGGTTTTAGTCGTGGTGATCTGGGGGTCGCACTGGCTGCGGTTTCTATCGCTTATGGACTGTCCAAGTTCTTAATGGGCAACGTCTCTGACCGCTCCAACCCTCGTTACTTTTTAACGGCAGGCCTTGTGTTATCCGCCTTAGTGATGTTCTGCTTTGGCTTTATGCCTTGGGCAACGAGTAGCATTACCGCGATGTTCATTTTACTGTTCTTAAATGGTTGGTTCCAAGGGATGGGCTGGCCTGCCTGTGGTCGAACTATGGTGCATTGGTGGTCACGTAAAGAGCGCGGAGAAATTGTTTCGGTATGGAACGTTGCGCATAACGTGGGTGGCGGGCTGATTGGCCCTATTTTTATCCTAGGCTTATGGGCCTTCAGTGGTGACTGGAAAGCGGCTTTTTACGTTCCGGCTTTCTTTGCCTTGCTGGTCGCGCTATTTACTTGGTTAACCATGCGCGATACTCCACAATCTTGCGGCTTACCACCGATTGAAGAGTATAAAAATGACTACCCAGAAAATTACGATAAATCTCATGAAAAAGAGATGACAGCGAAAGAGATTTTCTTTAAGTACGTTTTTAATAACAAACTGTTATGGGCGATTGCGATTGCTAATGCGTTCGTCTACCTCATTCGTTATGGTGTATTAGACTGGGCTCCAGTTTACTTGCAAGAAGCTAAAGCCTTTACGGTGAATAAATCTTCATGGGCTTATTTCCTCTATGAGTGGGCGGGTATTCCCGGAACCCTACTCTGCGGCTGGATCTCAGATAAAGTCTTTAAAGGTCGCCGCGCCCCGGCAGGTATTCTGTTTATGGTTTTAGTAACCCTAGCCGTATTGGTCTACTGGTTTAACCCAGCCGGTAATCCAACCGTTGATATGCTTGCATTAATCGCTATCGGTTTCTTAATTTATGGCCCAGTAATGCTGATTGGGCTGTATGCGCTTGAATTAGCACCGAAGAAAGCCGCAGGAACCGCAGCAGGTTTGACAGGGCTGTTTGGTTATCTCGGTGGTGCCGTCGCCGCTAACGCCATCTTAGGTTATACGGTTGACCATTTTGGTTGGGATGGCGGATTCTTTATCCTTGTTGCATCGTGCATTTTGTCTATTGTTTGTTTGCTCTATGCCTTTGTCGGAGAAAGAGCCTTCCACAAAGAAAAAGATGCCAGAGAAGCTGCAGAAGCCGCACAATAAACACTGACTGAACCATCTGTTTAACCACATAAGCCCGAAAATACTTCGGGCTTATGTTTTACGATTTGATAAAATTCATTCGTTGGAATGTAAGATTTAAACAACTAAAGATTTTCGTTTAAAAAACTTATCTGGTAAGTTTGCTTAGTTATTGTCCACCCAAAAAGTCAGACTCTTGCGTAAATAGCACCGGTCCATTAAGCAATCTGAATATAGCTCGATCATCCGATCAACCAAAGATGATGATATCACCACATTGAATTTTACCCAGTGTCGGTCCAAGTAGATGAATAGTGCCCGGTAACTCGGGTTGAGCACTCCCATCAAACTTCAACGTTACATGGCCCAGAGTCGCTAAATTGTGGTTGGCTACATCACCGACTGCAGTGACGATATAGGCATGCTCTCCTATTAATAAAGTACTGTCTAAGTTAATACTGCTATTAAGCTGACTATAGTTACGAATAACAAAACAATAATCCTTTACCTCTTGCGGTGCATTTAGGCCAAATAGAATCATCATATGATCTTTCAGGGCATCTAAAGCTTGTTCACCAATATGTTCAATACTCGCGATATACTGGTACATTACTGACTCACTGATAGATAGAAAACGAAACGAACCAAGCCAGTAACACGCTCGGCGCTCCGGTCAAAAAACGAGAATACAGTACAGACGGAACGCCCACTTGTACGGTTTCAGCTTCTGCCTCAGCAAGCCCTAACCCGACTGGAATAAAATCACAACCCGCTTGAGCATTGACCGCAAATAATGCAGGTAAAGCCAGATGAGGTGGAATAGTGCCCATGCCAATTTGTGTTCCTATTAATACCCCTATCACTTGAGCAACAACTGCCCCTGGTCCTAAAAATGGCGATAATAAAGGAAAAGAGCAAATTAATGCCAAGGTAATGAGTCCCAGCGGATTATCCGCCAATGGCGCTAATCCTTGTGCCACAAGATCTCCCAGACCAGAAGCCAAAATAACTCCGATCAACATAGAGACAAAGGCCATGAATGGAAGAATTGTTTTTATGACGGTTTCAATAGTCTCACGGCCAGCTTGATTAAGCGTGGCCATGACGGATCCCATTCCCATACCAATATTGGCTAATAATCCATGACTCTGCTGAGACAGTTTACGATTAATATCAAAATTTGTTTGCTCAAGAGTTGTATTTAACACCACTTGCTCTTCTTGTTGCTCTTCAATCAGCTGAAAACAGTCAGAAGAAACTGAAGAGACATAATTGCCCTCAGTTATATACTCCGCCAAAGGACCACTTTTTCCGGTCGCATGAATATTGAGTGTAGGAATGCCTTTTTTAGGGTATAAACCACAACGCAGTGTTCCTCCACAATCAATCACTACACAAGCGATCTGATCATCGTCAATATGCTGTTTAAAACCATCAATGCTCTCCATCCCGGTTAAGTTGACTATTTCGTCGATAAAAGAGGGTTTCGTACCAGCGGTTATATAAAGGATTTTTTTCTGAGGCTGAATAGGAATAAATAACGGACCGCCCCAACCACCGGATCCAGCATTGACCTGCAGCATCTTCATGAAGGCTTACCATTTTTAATGATTTTCACTTGATCGCTAAGGACTACCCCTTGCTGTTTGGCAACCCACATCGTAGTAAAGTCAGTTACCCATCCACGCACAAAATTACTGACTAAACCGACCAATAAATAAGTAATCGCAAGCGGCCCTAAAGAAAGATCTTGTTGAGTTATCCCAGCAGCAATGCCGAGAAAAATAAAAAGTTCTCCGGGATTAACATGAGGAAACATGCCATTCATTGAATGACATGAATACGATGCCGAGGCGTAAAACGAGGGCTTGTATTTTTCAGGTAAAAAGCGGCCTAAACTCAGCACCATTGGATTACAGAATACAAAAGTCCCAATGGTTGGCAGCAGTAAGTAACGAGAAAGTGGATTAGATGCACTTCTTTGCGCAATGCTCTCTATTCTATGTTGACCAAAGAGACGCATAAGTGTGTTCATTGCAACTAATAAACAAACAAGCAGTGGGAGGACATCCGTGACCATTGTCATGAAAACCTGCCCACCTTTTTCAAACAGACCAATAAACCAATCTGCCCCAAACAGTATCCAGTCCATACATTACTCTCGCCCAACAACTCAGCAGAGAGTGTTCATCTAATTGACAATTTTAAAAAGAGAGAAGAAGGGGAACTGTGAAACTAATCACGAGAATTTTCATTTCAAAAGTAGTAAAACAAAAATGATGTTAACTTTTTATAAATGACGACTCTCCAACACAAATCACGCGGATCCCTTTATGCTCAAGTGACTCCACACATTCGGTTGAAATACGATGATCGGTAATGAGAATATCTATTTTTTCTAAAGGAACCACGACATTAGGGCTACGACGACCAAATTTACTTGAATCTGTTACGACAATAATTTGATTTGCAGCATCGCACATGGCTTGACTGACTTGATAAGCCTCATTGTACGTTGTTGTCCCCTGTTTTAAGTCAAAGCCATCAGCACCAATAAAAAGCTTATCAAATGAAAAATGCTGAAATGCTTGCTCTGCAACTTGACCATGAAAAGAAGCGGACTTACGTCGATAGGTACCACCAGGCATGAGAACGGTATGTTCTGTCTCTAAATCAGCCATCGCATTTACAATGTGCATACTGTTCGTCATCAGAGTCAGTGAGGCTAATCGATCAAAGTGCGGCACCATCTGTAATGTTGTACTACCACAATCTAAAATTATCGATTCACCCTCATGAACAAGGCTAGCAGCCATTTGAGCTATTTGGCACTTCATTTCCAAATTAACGCTTTGCTTCTCATCCATTGAGCGGTCTTCATGATGAACAAGTGGCGTTTGACAGGCTTCGGCAGCACCATAGCGACGAATAACTAAGGCTTCTTCTTCTAATGATCGTAAATCACTTCGAATAGTTGCTCCTGACGTTTTGAAAATTTTTGCCAGCTCATTAACGGATGTTTTACCATGGCGACGCAAAAAATGTAGTAACTGCTCTCTTCTATTATCTAGATTCATATCATTCACTTAACGATTACATTGAGACTAGTTTAACATTAAACTTTCACATTGAAAGAAACAATCCCAGAGCGTTATCGATTACTTTGAAAATGCGACGCTTATCGCTTCTTGCAATTGTTTATCTAAGTGTTTGACTTGCTCATCTTTAATCGGCGATGTTAAGCCAATCAAATCAGGCAACGATTTTGGTCTTGCAAAAATCGTGACTCCCCGCATGACTTTAGCATCGATGATACGCTTATATTCATCTTCGACTAAAACCACAATGGTTCTAGGTTTCCAGCGACTGCGAGTTTTACCAATCTTGACTTGTCCTTGTTTTGCTAGAGATTGCAGCATCCTATTGAATGCTCTGATTTGCAAAAAACCCAGTGCTATCTGCCCACTCCAAGCACACAAAGCCAATACGATTAACCATGTTGTTTCATCCATTTGGTTACCCTCATCATTTAAAAAAAGGGCAAGCAAAGCTCGCCCAAATACCTCAGAAGCATGCTGATACTAAAATCCTGGGGGAGGATTAAAACATCACTTGTCCGCCAGTAATGTTTATCGACTGGCCAGTACAGTATGCTGCACGATCGCTAGCATAAAAGCTTAAAACATTAAGAACATCTTGATAATCACAACCGACTTTTAACGGAACCTTATCAATATAAATTTGTTCCACTTCAGACTCTGCCACTCCCAGTTTCTTAGCATACTGCGGAATCAAAGACTGAAACATCGGACTTTTTAATAAGTTACCCAGCATCAAAGAGTGAACCGTAATCTGATGCTCTGCTAGATCCAGTGCCAATGATTGCGTTAGCCCAACCCCACCAAATTTGGCCGCAGAATAGCCACTGTTATGTTTTGAACCCACTTTACCAGACTTAGAATTAATTTGAATTATGCGGCCTCCTCTCCCTTCTCTAATCATGATCTTAGAAACTTCTCGTGCACATAAGAAATAACCCGTCAGGTTCACGTTAATCGAAAGCTGCCATGCATCGAGTGGAAATTGATCAATTTTGGCCGCGGTTGCGGTTCCTGCGTTGTAAACTAGAAGATCAACGCGCCCAAACCTCTCATCAACTTGCTGAACCATATGACAAACACTCGCTTCATGAGTCGCATCTACCGCAATTCCTATCGCTTTATTATCGCCATATTGCTGACAAATCTGCTCTGCTACCGATCGCGCATTCGACTCATTCAGATCAGCGACAGCGACGGTATAACCTTCCGCTGCTAGCCCTCGAGACAGAAACTCACCTAAAGTTTGGCCACCACCAACCACTAATGCTACTTTATCCATGATTCACTCCAACTTTTTATTTGACATCTTACTTAGAATATAAAACATATAATTAACAAAACGTTATGGCCTAAAAAAGGCAATCTGTTCTCCACAAAGGATTTGTGTAGGCCTCTGCCCATTCACATGAAGACAACCGGGATACTCAGCTTGATCCAATGCATCGAAACGAATCGTTATATGGCCTAATTCAGCTAAATTTTGATTCACTACCTCACCAACCGAAGTAATAGGATAGCGTTGTTGACCAATCATTAAGGTGTAACCAGCTTCAATCGGTGCTTTCAACCTATCGTGACTATGGATAAAGCAGTAATCGGCAGCATCTTGTGGAGCGATTTGGCTGAAGATAATCATCATGTCATCTTCCAAAGCTTCATAGGCAAAAGCACCAATTCGTTCGACTTGTACTTGATAAAGAGCAGACATACATTCGCCTCCTTATTGATAAATAAACATTGAGACAAACCAAGCGAGCATGACGGTTGGAGCCCCGGTCAGAAAACGAGAATACAAGACAGAAGGCACACCAATTTCAACCGTTTTCGGTTTTGCCTCAGCCAAACCTAATCCGACAGGAATAAAATCACAGGCTGCTTGTGCATTGATTGCGAATAACGCCGGTAACGCTAATTGCGGCGGAATATGACCTAACCCAATTTGGGTACCCACTAATACACCGATGACTTGTGCAATCACCGCACCCGGGCCCAAAAAGGGAGATAATAGAGGAAAGGAGCAAATCAGCGCTAAGGTGATTAATCCGAGCGGATTCTGAGCCAACGGTGTCAGAAAATGAGCAATGAAGTCGCCAAGCCCTGACGCCATAATTACCCCAATAAGCATCGAAACAAAGGCCATAAAAGGTAAAATAGTTTTTAAAACGGTATCAATCGTTTCTCGACCAGCTTGGAAAAAGACCGCCATGACAGACCCCATACCGATACCAATTTTGGCCAGTAGCCCATCACTTTGTTGAGTCAGTTTTTTACTCGTATCAAATTTACTCTGGCTTGCATCTTGCTCATCAAGACCATGCGAGATTGTGGCAGACTGTGCATCCTCTCCTTGATACAAATTGATATTTTTTTCTCTAACACCAGAGACATAAATATCTTCAGTGATGTATTGAGCCAAAGGACCGCTTTGCCCTGTGGAGTGAATGTTGATGGTGGGAATGCGTTTTTTAGGGTATAAGCCACAGCGTAAGGTTCCACCACAATCGATGATCGCTACAGCAATTTCATCATCACTAATGGTGGTTTTGAAACCATCGACTGCTTCCCATCCTGTTAGCTCCGCTAGCTTATCGACGATGGCTGGACGTGTACCGCCCGTGATGTAAATAATTTTCTTATTAGGCTCAACCGGTAAACGTAAAGGACCACCCCAACCACCATTACCTTTTTCAATTTGAATGTAATTCATTATCTTCTTCCTCTATTTGAAATGAACTTCACTTTCAAGTTGAACACCTTGTTGCCGTTCAACCATCATGGTGGTGAAATCAGTGACCCATCCGCGGAAAAAATTCGTGACCATCCCAACCAGTAAATAGCTGACAGCCAAAGGACCAAGCGGTAACCCCAATGTCGTTAATCCACTAGCTATACCCAAATAAACAAACAATTCACCTGGGTTAATATGTGGGAAGAGGCCATTCATAGAGTGGCAACTGTACGATGCCGCCGCATAATAAGAAGGCTTGTAACGCTCAGGTAAAAATCGTCCAAGACTTAATGTCATCGGATTACAAAAAATAAAGGTACCGATAACGGGTAGCACTAAGTAACGAGATATCGGGTTTCCTGCACTACGCTGTGCCAAACGTTCAACACGCTCTTGTCCCACAAACTGAATTAAGGCGTTCATTGCCACAAGCAACGCAATTAGCAATGGCAGTATTCCTGTTACCATGCTAACGAAAACATCGCCCCCTTTTTGGAACAGTCCAATAAACCATTCCGCACCATGAATTATCCATTCCATCTTTAGATCCTCATCTAATTGTGACTGTGTCTTACCACGTAGACATACTCCCACCATAACTTTCAAACTAAAAGATAAAACTTTCATCAAATTGAAAGCGATCACAAAAATAAACTTTCACAGTAAAAATAAACAAGATTTGAACTTTCATTTTGTTGGTGGGATTGAAATAATAAGTTGGATACGAAGAAATACTGAGACAGTGACTTTCACTTGAAAGCCATTGGAAATGAGAAATGAAAATGGACAAGAGAAAATGACAATAACCGAACGTATGATTCAATGTGGTAAACAGGTCATTCAACAGGAATTAGAACAAGGATCCCGGCTTCAAAGTAAGCTGGATAAGGAATTTGCCAACAGTTGCATCGCGATACAGCAATGCAAAGGCAAAATTGTTCTTTTTGGTATCGGTAAATCAGGCCATATTGGAAAAAAAATTGCGGCGACCTTCGCTTCTACGGGATCGGCAGCATTTTTTATTCACCCAGCAGAAGCTTTACATGGCGATCTCGGTATGGTGACTGAACACGACTTAGCTATTTTGATTTCTTACTCTGGCGAAGCCAATGAATTTAAAACGATTGTACCTCTACTACTTAACAAACGTATTCCTATCATTGCCATCACAGGACAACGCGATAGTTACCTAGCCAAGCATAGTCACTATCTTTTAGATATTCATGTCGAAAAAGAAGCCTGTCCGCTTGGCCTCGCTCCAACCTCTAGTACTACCAATACCCTATTAATCGGGGATGCGCTTGCTTTAACCGTCATGTCTGAAAAGAATTTCACCGCCGAAGAGTTTGCTTTTTCTCATCCTGCAGGTGCTCTGGGCACACGACTGTTAACACAGGTCCATCAACTGATGACCGATACGCATACTACTGCCTATTGTTCACCACAAACTTGCTTAACCGAAGTCATTGAGATCATGTGCCGGACTGGATTAGGATTAATTGCAGTGGTAGAAGAAGAAAGGATCCAAGGCGTATTCACTGATGGTGATTTACGCCGAGCACTGCATGGCAATGTCTCACTAACCATAGATATCAAACAATTAATGACAAACAAGCCAACGGTGATTATACATTCAACACTATGCCATCAGGCTCTTTCTATTATGCGCCAAAATGAAATAACGGCTTTACCGGTTATTAATGAACAGGGCTACTATCAAGGAGTCATCAATCAACAAACGATCCAACGTGCGGGAATATTCTAATGGCTTTTTTATATCTACCGTATTACTTAAACACTTTCACACTCTGACGGACAACCAGCGTTGGTTCTAGTTGAACCACTTGAGGCTCGCGGCTCTGATTTTTAAGCTTATTTAATAGGGTATCGATCGCTGCCTGACCTAAACGGTATTTGGGCTGATGAATAGTCGTCAGGGAAGGCGTCATAAAATTTGCGATATGAATATCATCATAACCGATGATCGAAAGCTGATCTGGAATAGCGATATGAAGGTCACTGGCGGCATGAATCACCCCCATGGCCATCATGTCATTACTAACAAAAATTGCGCTGGGTAATGGCCCTTTTTTTTGCAATCGATACAGTGCTTGCGCGCCTCCTTCACATTCAAAATCAGACTCAATAATCCAATCAGGATTAATGGTTAAGCCCGCTTCTAACATGGCTCGTTTATAACCTTCATAGCGCATTTGCGCTTGATGACGACTCAGTGGTCCAGTAATACAGCCGATGGATTGATGACCACATTCAATTAAGTACTGGGTCGCCATGTAGCCACCACGTAGCGAGTTATCTTGGATTTTATCACTGGCAAATAACATTGGCCCCCAATCCATAACCACCACTGGAATATCAGGATAGCGCTCAAAGACTTCAATCCGTTCGCCTTCTAAGGTCGAGCACATTAAAATTAAGCCATCGACTCGTTTTTGTAATAGGGTATTGATCGACGCTTTCATACGTTGATTATCCCCTTCGGTATTACATAAGATCAGGCTATAACCTTGTTGATAGCAGCTGCGCTCAACCCCTTTAACGACTTCTCCGAAAAATGGATTGGTCGAGGTAGTCACTAGCATGCCAATGGTACGGGTACGATTCATTTTTAAACTACGCGCCAAAGCCGAAGGCGCGTAATTGAGATCTTTCGCGGCTTTGTTGACTCGCTCGGCAATATCATCACTGACATAGCGAGTCTTATTGATCACATGGCTAACCGTGGAAGTCGAAACCCCTGCAACGCGCGCAATATCTTTCATGGTTGCCATATCATCTTATCCCTTATTGATGCTGAGCTAAAAATTCATCCACTTCTTGGCGAGTCGGAATCGACGTTTGTGCGCCAAAACGGGTGACTGAAATCGCTGCTGCGGCATGAGCAAACTTAATCGCTGATTCTAAAGACATATTCTCTAACAAGCCAGTCACAAACGCACCATTAAAAGTATCACCCGCAGCGGTGGTGTCGGTGGCCGAGACGCGAAAACCGGGGATAAGTTGTCCACGACCATGTTCACTTAACCAAACCCCTTTTGCGCCAAGGGTAATAATAACAATTTCAATGCCTTGCTGATGTAACACTGTTGCCGCTTGCTGGGCTGTAGCATCATCAGTGACGGTAATGCCGGTGAGCACTTGCGCTTCTGTTTCATTGGGGGTGATCACATCAACACAGCTGAGCAAGCTAGAAGGCAACTCACGCGCTGGCGCTGGGTTGAGTACTACCTTTGTTTTCGCTTGTTTAGCGACTTGCGCGGCTTTAATGATGCCGTCAATCGGCGTTTCAAGTTGCATTAACAAGTAGCTGGCGGCACGAATACTTGGTAGGTCATCTTCGATGGCTTCTGCGGTTAATCGGTCATTAGCCTCAGCCGAAAGACAAATGCTGTTTTCTCCACGGTCGGAAACTTGGATCATCGCAATGCCTGTTGGGCAATCAGCTTGTACTTTCACACCACGAATATCCATTCCATCCCGCTTAAAACGTTCACAACTTTCGATACCAAAGGCATCATCACCAACGCAGGCAATAAAACCCACATCCGCTTTTAAGCGCGCGGCGGCAACCGCTTGGTTTGCTCCTTTACCGCCAGGAATGACTTGATAATTTCGGCCATGAAGCGTTTCTCCAGGACGAGGGAAAGTAGGGACTTGTAGAACATGGTCAGCATTGACACTACCTAATACCACCAATTGGTTCATAAGAATTATCCTTCTATAAGATAGAAAACCTCGCCCTATACTCAGAGCGAGGTATACGATACATGAGTTATTGACTGATAATTTTCAGCGGCACAGGAAGATAAGCCTCGACCGTCTGACCTTTGAGGATCTTATCAGCAGTTTCAACCCCTAAAGCGCCAATCATGTCGGGTTGCTGAGCAACCGTTGCCCCTAATTGACCACGCTTTACTGCGGCAATGCCATCCTCAGTACCATCAAAACCAACAATCAAAATGTTTTTACCAGACGCTTGCACCGCGCGCAGCGCGCCCAATGCCATTTCATCATTTTGCGCAAAGACAGCTTGCACGCTTGGGTTTGATGCTAATAGGTTTTCCATGACGTTTAATCCTTTGGTGCGATCAAAGTCAGCAGGTTGGCTGGCAAGCAAAACCATATCACGCTCTTTAACCGCATTCATAAAACCTTGTCCGCGTTCACGAGCCGCCGAGGTGCCGGCGATCCCTTCGAGCTGAATAACTTTGGCTTTTTCGCCAACTTTTTCAACGATAAATTGACCAGCCATCTCTCCGCCCATTACGTTATCCGAAGCGATATGACTGACTACCTCACCACGGCTCGCGCCACGATCCAAGGTTACCACAGGGATATTCGCGCGATTGGCTCGGCGGATAGCGTTTGATACAGCATCGGAGTCGGTTGGGTTAATTAAAATCGCTTTTACACCTCGAACCGTGAGATCTTCTACGTTCGACAGCTCTTTACTCGGATCGTTTTGCGAGTCCAAAACGATCAGGTTATAGCCTAAGTCTTTGGCTTTCGCTTCCGCACCATCTTTCATGGTGACAAAGAATGGATTGTTCAGGGTTGAAACGACAATGGCAATCGTGTCTTTAGCAGAAGCTGAGACCGATACCGATACCGAAGCCGATAACAACGCAGCAGAAATTAACGTCGCAAGTTTTTTCATGTTAATCATCCTTTTTTGTAGGGGGAACCAGACGAAAGCACGCTTACCTCTGGTAGGTTCACGTTTTACTTATTTTTATTGTCCACCAGCACAGCCAGCAATATAACCGCCGCTTTCGCTATCATCTGGTAGTAAGAGGTCACATCGAGTAAGTTCAATGCGTTATTTAAAAAGCCGATGATCAGTGCACCAATTAAGGTACCCATGATCCGACCTTTGCCGCCCATTAAACTGGTGCCGCCTAATACGACCGCTGCAATCGCATCCAGCTCATAGCCCATGCCTGCCGTAGGTTGTGCAGAAGAGAGCCGAGAAGTAACAATGATGCCCGCCAAGGCCGATAACAGACCACAAATGGCGTATACACCGATTTTAACGCGATCAACATTGATACCGGATAAACGCGCCGCCGACTCATTACCGCCCATGGCATAGATATAACGACCAAAACGTGTGTGATTGAGCAAGTACCACGCCGCCGCAAATACCACCACCATCATCCAAACGGGTACAGGAATGCCCAGTGCGTAACCGGTACCAAACCAAGCAAACGCATCAGCGGTATCGGTAAAGCCGGTTGAAATAGGGCGTCCATCGGTATAAACCATGGTGACGCCACGCAGGAGTGTCATGGTGACTAACGTGGCAATAAAAGCTTGTACCTTACCTTTGGCGATGATGATGCCACTGATACCTCCTAGCGCCGCGCCAGCAAGTAAAGCCGTTGGCACCGCCACCATAACCGGAACTTCAAGGGCAATCAGGCTGGCAGCAAACGCACCACATAGGGCCAACACAGAACCAACACTGAGATCAATGCCCGCGGTTAAAATAACTAAAGTCATACCAACCGCAATGATCGCGTTCACTGATGTCTGACGTAAAATATTCAGTATGTTGTCGACGGTAAAAAAGTTGGGATTTAAGAATGACACCACAATGACTAAAAATAGCAGAGCAATCAGTGACTTTTGTTCAATCAACCACGCTTTACTAAACCACTTTTCACCACCGTTGGGCGTCTGATTACTTAGGGTTTTACTATTCATGCTGCTTCCTCGTTCAAGGTTTTGCCAACGGCACACGCTAAAAGATTTTCTTGATTGGCTTGCTTGGCATCAAATTCGCCACTGATCCGGCCTTCATGCATCACTAAAATTCGATCGCTCATACCAAGCACCTCTGGCATTTCCGATGAAACTAAAATGATACTCATCCCTTGCGCTTTAAACTTATTGATTAATTGATAGATTTCTTTTTTTGCACCGACATCAACGCCACGTGTCGGTTCATCCAAAATCAACACCTTCGGTCTGGTCATTAAGCCTTTGGCGATCGCCACTTTTTGCTGATTCCCACCTGAAAGATGACCAATGATCTGGTTGCGAGAAGGGGTTTTTATATTGAACAGTTGAATGAAATCTTCTACCGCAGTCGCTTCTGCGCCATGCTGAATTTGTATGCCCTTGGTCAGTTTATCGAGGGCGCACAGCGACATATTTTCTTTGACTGATAAACCGAGTACCAGACCATCGCCTTTGCGATCTTCTGAGATGTAGGCAATACCATTGGCTAAACCATCTTGCGGGCTAACGGGGTTAATGGTGCGGCCATTAAGATTAATCACACCCCGCTCAGAAGGCAGCGCGCCATAAATCACCTTCATTAATTCGCTACGTCCCGCTCCCATCAAGCCAGAGATACCTAAAATCTCTCCTCGACGCAGGGTAAAGCTGACATCATGAATCCCCGATCCGGTCAAACCTATCACTTCGAGACAAACTTTATTTTCTGGCTCTACGTCAATACGTGGATACTGCTCTTCTAATTTACGCCCAACCATCATTTCAATCAGACCATCTTCATCGGTCTCACTGACTTGGCATTGACCGATGAATTTGCCATCTCGCAACACGGTAATATCATCGCAAATTTCAAAAATTTCTTTTAAACGATGAGAGATATAAACGATGCCACAACCTTGGTCGCGCAATTCATTAATCACTTTAAACAATGAGGCGGTTTCGGTATCCGTTAATGCGTCGGTTGGCTCATCCATGATGATCACTTTAGACTCAAAGGAGAGTGCCTTGGCGATTTCCACCATCTGCTGTTCACCAAGACTCAGCTCACCGAGCAAGGTTTTAGCACTGTGTTTAACATTAAGACGGGCTAACAGCTGATCCGCTTCCGCGTACATCTCTTGCCACAAGATACGACCGAAAGTACTGGTTTTTTCTCGGCCAAGAAAGATGTTTTCTGCAATCGTCAGTTGCGGGATCAGGTTTAACTCCTGATGAATAATACTGATCCCCGCTTGCTGAGAATCCCTAGGGCCTTTGAAACTGGCTGGTTGACCTTGATAGTCTATGGTGCCAGCATCTTTGCTGTAGATCCCCGTCAATACTTTCATTAATGTCGATTTACCAGCGCCATTTTCTCCCATCAAGGCCATGACTCGACCTGGATAGACGTTTAAACAAGCTTGATCAAGCGCCTTCACACCAGGAAAAGCTTTATCAATCTGACTGAGAGCTAAAATCGGTTGAGTCATCACTCCTCCTCATCGTTAAATCACAACATCGAACGCTAAAACACCACGCCCGATTGAAAAATCACATTGGCATAAGGTGTACACTCACCGGTTCTTACCACCGCGCGGCTGGCAACCGTACGAGTTTTAAACTCATCATGACTAAGATACTCAATCGCAATAGGTTGACCTGTTTCCTGTTGCTCGCGGTGTAACTCCGTGAGTAGTGCGCTATGTAAATCAGGACTGACTTGAGCAAACTCGTTAGCCAGTAGCACCACTTGCACTTGCATTTCGCTGAGGATGACGCGCACCGTATCCAAAAAACTCGGGATACCCTGCGTTAAAGCTAAATCGATTCGCTGTACAGACTCGTCAATCGGTAAACCAGCATCGCCAATCGTAATTTCATCGGTATGACCTAACGTTGCCACTAGATAAGAGAGCTCGGCGTTTAATAGCGTACTTTTTTTCATTATTTGACCTTTATTTCAGTGCACGTTGAGGTGAAGCTAGGACCCATCTCGACCGTTTATTATTGACAAAACACTCATCGAAACGTTTCGATAGCATAATAACGCCACTTTTTTGCTTTGCATCTAGATTAAAATCAGACTGTGAGTTGGATCGTTTTATCGATATTTGATGATGGATAAACAGTGAGAATGATCACTGAGATTTTTATTAGCCAATCAATGATCGGCTGAGTCATATCCGCAATTGCCGTAGGAAAAACAGAAAAATGACCAGAAAGCATGGCTTGTTCTAGGGCGACTTAGGTATCATGACTTACGTTTTCTTTATCGGTAGATCAACAATGAAAAAATTAGCGTTATTAGTGCTCAGTACTTTGGCTCTCACTGCTTGTGAAAACGAAGTAGGTACTAGCTCTTGGTGCCAAGAGATGCGTGAAAAACCTAAAGGTGAATGGAGCGCCCAAGGAGCGGTGGATTTTGCTAAACACTGCGTATTACAAACTGAAGTGGGCAGTCAAGAGTGGTGTGAGGATATGCAAGAGAAACCAAAAGGCGATTGGACAGCCAATCAAGCCACTTCATACGCGAAACACTGTATTTTTTAGTTTCTCGGACACTAAAAATAGGATGAAAAGATGCTCACTACTGGCGGGCATCTTTTGGAGAATCCATGACGACCATAGTGCTAATGGATTTTACCGTTAGGCATTCACCTAACACATCCGCATGAAAGCGCTTATAAGCACTGAGATCTTTAGTCTCAACACGAAGTAAGTACTCATTCATTCCAGTAATGTTATGACACTCCACCACCTCTTTAGCAAAGCGTACGTGCTCTTCAAAACTGAGTTGTGCCTTTTTGGTATGGCTATTCAAACCAATCGCAACATACGCCACAAACCCAATATCAAGTTGGCTTTTATCGACGATCACTCGATAACCCTTAATGACTTTCTTGCGCTCAAGCTCTTGCACTCGCCTTAGTGTCGCTGAGGGTGATAACCCTACCCGCTCGGCAAGCTCGACATTAGAGATCCGCCCATCCGCCTGAAGCGCTTGCAATATTCTTTCGTCAAATCTATCCATAAGTCATTTTTATTGCTAATTGAAGTCATTAAAAACAAATATAAACACAATATTGCCCAACAATACCATTATTATTTTCTCATCATTTACTTAACAAGAGCCGCTCATGGATTACACACAATGGGGACCACTCATCGCATTCGCGTTTGTTTCTACTTTTTCACCCGGTCCAAATAACATCATGCTCATGACCTCAGGAGCCAACGTCGGATTTGTACGGACCATTCCTCACATGCTGGGCATTATTTTAGGATTCAGTATCATGGTGCTGCTGGTTGGTGTTGGACTCACCGAACTGTTTCATCGTTATCCAATGCTACAATACGGACTGCAAATCATCTGCACCGCCTACTTAGTCTATTTAGCCGTAAAAATAGCCTTGAGTAACCCCTCACAAACAACGCAGCGTTATCAACCGATGACCTTTACTGCTGCGGCACTCTTTCAGTGGGTGAATCCGAAAGGCTGGTCAATGGCGCTCACCGCTGTAAGTGTGTTTAACCAACAGGCAAGTTGGATACAATTAATGGTCATCGCCTTGGTATTTGCGATGGTCAATATACCATCGGTAAGCGTCTGGACGGTGGCCGGTAAGCAGCTAAGCCAGTGGATGAATCATCCGCGCTATGTCCGTTGGTTTAATGGTGCCATGGGCGGATTATTGCTGCTGTCTGTGTTACCGATGCTGTAAATAGGTTGTTTTGCTCAAGCTTAGGGAGAAATACTGACTTTTTACGCCGAGCGCAGTAAACTCTCCCTTGTTTTTAACCACCGTTGTCTTCACTATGCCTGCCGATTGCTTTACCCCATTTATCACTGACATTACTAATATCTCATTACCTGAACGCTTCACTTATCCGTTTTGTTATCAGCCGCATCCTTTAGCGCTGATTGCCACCAAACAGTTACAAACTCATCTAACAACACAAAATGATTGGGTTCACCCTTTTGGCATTGAGCAACACAGCGACGGTCACGGAAAAATGTTTGGCGTTTTAGTGGTGAAAAATGCTCAACAGCAATTGGGATATCTCGCTGCGTTTTCTGGTCAGCTCGCCGAGCAAGATCATCTCCCCGGTTTTGTACCGCCAGTGTTTGATCGTTTTACGCAGACGGAATTTTTTAGCGCAGAAGCCAACCATATCGCCGAAATAAATCAGCAAATTAAGCAGCTAATGAACTCGGAGCCGCGCAATGCTCTCATCGAGGCTTTACAGACCTGCCAAGAGCAAGCGAATCAAGCGATTAGCGCGCAACAAAAAGCAATGATCGATAGCCGAGCGCAGCGAAAACAACAGCGCGCCACAGCGACCAGCCAAGCAACAAAAGCGGAACAACAAGCGCTGTTCAACCAACTTGCCCAGCAAAGCGTGCAAGAAAAATGGCAATTAAAACAGCTTAAGCTTGAATGGCAGCAAAAAATCGCCGCGTTAGATGAAGAACTTAACCAGCTCAATCAGACCATCACAACGCTTAAACAAGAGCGTAAGCAACGTTCAGCGCGCTTACAATATCAGCTCTTTTCTCATTATTTTTTTCTCAATCAGTACGGAGAGAAAATAAACCTTAATGCTATTTTTGCCGAGTGTGCCAACCCCGTTCCTCCAGCAGGAGCTGGGGAATGCGCGGCACCGAAATTACTGCATTATGCTTTTCAGCACCAATTAACCCCGATTGCGTTAGCAGAATTTTGGTGGGGTAGCTCACCGAAATCGGAGATCCGCCAGCACGGTAAGTTTTATCCTGCATGCCAAAGTAAGTGCCAACCGATTTTGGCACACATGCTCAAAGGTATGCCGTTAGAGGATAATCCCTTATTAGTGAATCCTGCCGAGGGAAAACAAATTGAGATCGTCTACCAAGATGAGGCGATAGTCGTTATCAACAAACCTGCTGAGTTTTTATCTGTGCCGGGAGTGAACATCAAAGATTCCGCTTTCACCCGCTTAGCAGAGCAATTTCCTAACTGTGAAGGTCCGTTTGTCTTGCATCGCTTAGATATGTCGACATCCGGGCTATTAGTCTTTGCCCTAACGCGTCGCGCGAATAAATCGCTGCAAAAGCAATTCATCACTCGGCAAATTGACAAGCAGTATGTGGCTCTATTATCCGGTGAACTTGAGCACGATAGCGGTGACATCGCGCTGCCTCTGGCCTCGGACCTAGACGATAGACCTAGACAAAAGGTCTGCTTTGAGACGGGAAAATCGGCGCAGACACGGTGGGAAAAGGTAGCGATTGAACAAGGCCAAACCCGAGTAAATTTATACCCTCATACGGGACGAACCCATCAGTTGCGCGTCCACTGCGCTCATCCTGATGGATTGGGTTTTCCTATCGTTGGTGATGATCTGTATGGGCAAGCCGCTGAAAGACTGTGTCTACATGCTCAGAAGTTAAGCTTTTATCATCCCTATCATCATCAAAAAATGACCTTTGAAGTGCCAGCAGACTTTTGATTACAGACTTGAGCCTTTGGTCGCGGGTTTTATCTCTTTGTGGATTTTCGTGTTTTTGGTTTCCTTGGCGTCAACTGCATCGACTAATTGAGTGACGTTTTCACCTGCAGCAGGGTGAGTCATGCCATTAAAACGTCCACCTTGTTCAATACTCAAATCGTCAGTATACAGAGTGCCATTAACCACCCCTTTACTTAAAATCTCGATTTTGTCGGCGTGACAAGTGCCTTCAAATGCACCGTTAATGATCACATGTTGCGCAAAAATATCACCATTTACCGCGCCACTTTCACTAACCACAATGGTCTTAATAACATGCAGTTGTCCATCGACAAGACCATCGATTTGAATATTGTCTTCTAACCGGAGTTGTCCGCTAATTGAACAGCCTTTTGCGATGAGAGTTGTAGCTGCGCGCTGACTCTGAGTTCGACTTTGTTTACTAAAGATTCCCATCGAATACCTCTTACTTGACTAAATAAACTTTCAAAATCATTAATTCCCCAATCGACAAAAGGTTTGGGATCTAATGGTCGACCAACAAAACGCACTTCATAATGTAGATGAGGCCCAGAAGAGAGACCGGTATTACCCGAATAAGCAATCAGATCGCCCTTTTGTACAAAATCGCCACTTTTCACCGCAAACTTTTGTAAGTGCGAATAAGAGCTTGAAAAACCATAAGCATGTTGTAAGCGCAAAAAGTTACCCGAACCTTGATTACTCGCCCGAGTGACTTCCACCACCCCATCCGCTGGCGCGTAGACAGGAGTACCAATATTGACCGCGAAATCTTGCCCACGGTGGAATAAAACGTTGCCTGTCACAGGATGAGTTCGCTTACCGTACCCTGACGAAATTCGAGCTTCATGAACAGGAGCACCACTGGGGATTTGGGTTAACATCACCATTCTGACCGAAGAAGTAATCGCAGCCGTGTCTAAACGAGATTCTAATTCCGCACCACTGTCTTCTACCCCTAAGACTTTTTCGAGATCGCCTAATCGATCGGCAACCAACTGCATTTTTTCTTCACGCTCTTGTAAATCATGTTCTAGATTATTTTTTAGTTCTTGCAGTGAAGATAGCTCGCCCAGTAATGAAGAAGATTGATTCTCTAATTCTTGCTGCTTTAATTTGGCAAAATCCACTTCACTGGACAAGTAATAAATCACTCCGCCAATGGTGAGCAACGCAGCTAAAGCAGTATAACCCACTGTTTTTAAAACATGCCGATACCACTTACCTAAATGGAAGTGTCGCGTGCCGTGGATAGATGAAACAGAAACGGTAACCTTTTCTTTCATTGATTCTATTAATACTAAGGTGGAATTCTTTGATTCTAGCAGGTAACCCGCCATGACTAAACGTTTTGCTTGATTGGACTACCCTAGGTTAAGCAGCTTCTGACATGGATCTCTTTTTTATTTTTATAATAAGTAGCGATAAATTACCTCTCTGTCTGACACTGATA
>NZ_WXWK01000100.1:0-25135 GCF_009904835.1 Vibrio sp. V33_P6A3T137
GAGTAATTCTTACCGTGAATAGCACATACTGTATAGCATTGGTCATATTTTGATGGCCGCTCAAGATTTATCCTATTGGTTTGGCCATCTTGCCGATTCTAGTCCGGCGTTTATGGCTATTTTAGATAACCAACATCACTATGTTTTAATCAATGAGCGTTATGCCGAACTAACCGGTTTAACTTGCTTTGAATTGATTGGTATGAATGATAGCGATACGTTCGGAGACGTTTTCTATCAGCAAGTAAAACCTTATTATATCAATGCCTTTGCTGGACAGGCACAAGAACTGACATTAACTCTCAATCATCCATCACGTAGCACGAGTCAATGGCACATCAATATTACACCACTGATTCAGACGCCTCACCACCCTGATTATATTATTGTTCATGCCTTAGAGACCTCAGAACAACACAGGCTCTTACATTCACTGCAAGAATCTGAACTTAAGTTCAGCGCACTCAGTGCACTCCTTAATGAAGGGGTTTTCTTAATTGAAGATGATTGTATATTGGCCGCGAATCCTTCTGCAGCGCGCTTACTTGGCTTCGATGAAACACAGGATTTGCTGGGAGAAACGCTTTCATCATTATTTAGCGATGAAAGCAACCAAAGTGGTTTTAATCACACCTTAGTTCAACAGTTGCTGATCAATCCTATCCACTGTTTCACACATGCTGATTACGGCCCTCCTAAAAGAGTCCAGTTAAGCGCGGTCAGAACGCCACTGTTCGGTAGTCATGTACAGCTGGTGGTTATGGAAGATAAATCGACGATGGCCCCTCTTTCATCGTCTTATCCGGCCGATGAAGGGTATGTGGATTCGTTAAGTGGTGTCTATACGCGCGCTGGTTTTATCAAACGCCTTGATCATCTTATTGAACAACATACGCCGTTGATCATGCTCTATCTCGACATTGATAACTTTAAAAATATTAATGATTCATTAGGACACCATATCGGCGATAACGTCATTAAAGAAGTGGCAATCCGTCTAAAACGCCTACTTCCGGCGCAAGCGATACTCGGTCATCTGGGTGGAGATGAATTTGCGCTTATTTTACCTTACCCAGAGCATCGCCACAGCGGTGAGATTCTCGCTGAACGGATCATCAACTTAATTAATCAACCGTTTGACTTGCATCACTTTAGTAAACGATTGGCCTGCTCTATTGGCAGCGTGGTTTACCCCGGTGATGGCCACAATGCTCGCGTTCTACTACAAAATGCCGATACTGCCATGTATGAAGCCAAAGAGCGTGGCCGTAACCGCTTAGTGCAGTTTGATAATCAAATGAACAAAGAAGCGCGCATGCGCTTGTGGCTGGAAATTGAGCTGCAAAAAGCCTTGCAACAAAATGGTTTGGAAGTCTGGTATCAACCCAAAGTCAACGCTCGTGATTTTAGTATTAATGGTGCTGAGGCATTGGTACGCTGGAAGCATCCGATTGAAGGGTACATCAGTCCTGGGGCTTTTATTCCGGTCGCAGAAAAAGCCGGGTTAATCGAACATTTGGGCCGAGTGGTGATCCGTGAAGTGTTTACTACCGTCAAGCGTTGGGAGCAGCAAAACCTACTGCCAGGCAATGTCGCGATCAATATCTCGCCTGAACAATTTGCCAACCCACAGTTGATCGATTATCTGACTAAGTTACTTCGCCAAACACAGTTAAATCCTCGTTATATTACCTTTGAATTAACCGAAAGCGCGATCATGAGTGGTAGTGAACATACTCTGCAAATGCTCAGTGCGATAAAAAAATTAGGCTTTAGCTTATCGATTGACGATTTTGGAACTGGCTATTCATCGCTAGCGTATTTAGCCCGTTTCCCGATCGACGAATTAAAAATTGATCGATCGTTTATCAGCGATATGGATAACTTACCCAAACAGATCACGGTGATCGAAAGCATTATTAAACTGGGTCAATCCCTCAATCTAATCGTGGTAGCAGAAGGCGTTGAAACTCAACAACAAGCGATACTGTTATCTAACCTTCATTGCCATACGATCCAAGGTTTTCATTTTTATCGTCCCCAACCTAAAGAAGAGGTTGAAGTACTTTTTTCCCAGCATCGCCGTAGCCACTAAAGCACTCCGTCCGGCTACTCTCGTCGCGATTGATGATCAATAATCCGAGAATTTTCTTCCCTTTGAATCACTTAAAATAGCCATTGATTGAGTGAAACCTGCCTTATATCAATTCCCTAACACAGAATAATTCCTACACTAACGCACTTTTATCAAAAAACAGTAATGAGCAATGGAACTACTCTGCCCAGCGGGTAATTTACCCGCCCTAAAAACCGCCGTTGATTGTGGCGCAGACGCGGTCTATCTCGGATTTAAAGATGAGACCAATGCCCGGCACTTCGCAGGACTCAATTTCAGTGGTAACAAACTCGATAAAGCGATCCAATATGCCCATGATCGACATAAAAAAGTTCATGTCGCTTTAAACACTTTCGCTCATCCAGAGGGATTTCAGCGTTGGACGCAAGCCGTCGATAATGCAGCAAACTCTGGTGTTGATGCTTTGATCATCGCTGATATTGCCTTACTCGATTACGCGACACAACATTACCCGGATATGGAGCTGCACCTTTCGGTACAAGCTTCAGCGACGAATGTAAAAGCAATTGAGTACTACCAACAACAGTTTAATATTAAGCGAGTTGTGCTGCCTCGAGTACTCTCCATTCATCAAGTAAAGCAACTGTCTCGGACAATCCCTTCCGGTGTAGAGCTAGAAGTTTTCGCTTTTGGCAGTTTATGCATTATGTCCGAAGGTCGTTGTTATCTGTCTTCTTACCTAACCGGCGAGTCTCCCAATACGGTTGGCGCTTGCTCACCAGCCAAATATGTTCGCTGGCAAGAAACCGCTAATGGGCTTGAATCTCGCTTAAATAATGTTCTTATCGACCGCTATACGCATGGTGAAAATGCGGGCTACCCGACCCTGTGTAAAGGACGCTTTATCAGTGATATCGCCGGTCAATCTAAGCATTATCATGCACTTGAAGAGCCCACCAGTTTAAATACCTTGTCTATGTTACCTGAATTGTTTGCGGCTAACGTTGCCTCGGTCAAAATTGAAGGACGCCAGCGCAGCCCTGCTTACGTTGAACAAGTGACGAAAACTTGGCGTGCAGCCATTGATAGCTATCTTGCTGCACCAGAGCGCTACCAAGTTCGAACGGAATGGGATAACTGCTTAGCGAATGTGTCGGAAGGAAGACAAACCACACTCGGTGCATACCATCGACAGTGGCAATGATAGGATAGAAAATCATGAAATACGCTTTAGGCCCATTACTGTATTTTTGGCCCAAAACAGACGTCGAATCGTTTTATCAACACGCTCTGTCTAGCTCAGCGGATATCGTTTATTTAGGCGAAACCGTCTGTTCGAAACGTCGCGAAATGAAAGCGGGCGATTGGTTTGATATTGCCAAGCAGCTCGCGGCAGCAGGAAAAGAAGTCGTCCTCTCGACCATGGCGCTCTTAGAAGCGCCCAGTGAAATCAATCTGATGAAGAAGTACATTGATAATGGTGAGTTTACTATTGAAGCGAATGACGTGGCAGCGATTCAGCTTGCTTATCAACAAGGCGTCCCGTTTGTCGTTGGTCCTGCTATCAATTGTTATAACGCTTATGTGCTCAAACGGTTTCTACAACAAGGTATGATTCGCTGGTGTATGCCCGTCGAGTTATCGCGTGAATGGTTAATCAATGTGTTGAATCAGTGTGATGATTTGAATATTCGTGGCAAATTTACCACCGAGGTATTTGCGCATGGTTATTTACCACTCGCCTATTCGGCCCGTTGTTTCACCGCGCGCGCAGAAAACCTAGCCAAAGACGAGTGTCAAACCTGTTGTATTCGCTATCCGACCGGTATTCAGGTCACCAGTCAGGAGGGGCAAGCCGTCTTTAACCTCAATGGCATTCAAACTCAATCTGGCTATTGCTATAACTTAATCAATGAGCAAGCGGGCATGCAAGGATTCGTCGATGTCGTTCGTCTTAGTCCATTAGGGCAGGAGACTTTTTCACTTATCGATGCGTTTAAAGCCAATCAAAACGCCGAGCATCCTCAACGGTTAGACAACCATCAATGCAATGGTTATTGGCATCAATTACCAGGATTAGACGTTCATTATCAATAGTTCTCTGACGCCCAACTCATAAAAATTGGCTTGGGCGTCCGTAAATCGCGTTATTGTGCGACTCGCGCTTTGGCTAAATGAGCTTCTCGTAAATCATGATACATACGGCCTAATTCAATAAAGGCATAACGATGCTCAACATACTCATAGACATTAAAAGCAATCGCTAATTTATACAGCGAAATAGCCTGTGCAAAGTTATCTTCCATTTGATAACGTTTACCAAGATAGAAGTACGCCTCGGTGAGCTGCTGTGCCAATAAGGTATTATCACGGGTGGTGCTTAATAGCGCTTTAAACACCTGATCTTGTGGAATCTCATCCAGCATCACGCCAACCAATACCCAGCCCCACTGTTCATCATGATCTTGATAGCGGTTCAATAAATCGTGCTTCGCTTGCTGTGGATTGACATCCGATTGAATAATGTAGAGCCACAAAGCGCGAAAAGGGTCGCTCGGGTCTTGCTGATAATGAGCTTGAATATCTTGTAACGCGAGCTCTGGACGGTCACCATAATACAGGGCGATAGCGCGGTTTCTAAGGGCATATTCGTTGCTTGGATCAAGTTCTAAAGTAGAGTCAAATGCTTCATAGGCAGCATCAAATTCACCTGCTTCGGTATAATAAACCCCGAGCAAATTAAAAATATCTGGCTGAGCCGGGTTTAAGGCCAATGACTGAGTAAAGTCTAATCGTGCTAGATCTCGCAGTCCGAGATTATCGTAGCCATTGCCACGTTCAAAAAACATTTTTGCTCGCAGTTCATCGTTCAAATCGGTACGCTGCAATAATTGGCTTAAACGAGCAATCTGCACTTCCTGCTGAATCGTGGATTGCAAGGGAATCGCCATCGGTGGATAAACCCAGTGCGTTGCTTGAGAACCACCTTTTACGGCGCATCCAGCCAATAACAAAATCATGACACTTACTAGAGCGCTTTGAAACCATTTCACAAATCAGTACTCCTGTGGTTCCCCTAATCAATAAAAAAGGGAGCGAATAGGCTCCCTTTATAACATGCTTTATCACGAAAAAGCGAAAACTGTTATTTCACTTCTGTCGTTAAGCGATTATTCTGCCGCAGGTGCAGTGTTTTCTGCACTGGCTTCTTCTGCTGGTTTCTCTACCGCTTCTTTCATGCTCAAACGAACACGACCTTGACGGTCTATCTCCAACACTTTTACTTGTACTTCTTGGCCTTCTGCAAGAACGTCTGACACTTTTTCAATACGCTTATCTGCGATTTGTGAAATATGTACTAGGCCATCTTTACCAGGAAGAATCGTTACAAAGGCACCAAAATCAGCAAGACGAGCAACTTTACCCGTATAAATCTTACCGACTTCGACTTCCGCGGTAATTTGCAGAATACGACGAATCGCTTCTTGCGCTTGATCACCGTCAGTGGCAGCAATTTTGATCGTACCGTCATCTTCGATTTCAATCGTCGTACCCGTTTCTTCGGTCAACATACGAATCACTGCACCGCCTTTACCAATCACATCTTTGATCTTTTCAGAGCTGATCTTCATGGTATGGATACGAGGCGCAAATTCTGAAATATCATCACGGGCACCAGCAATCGCTTGATCCATAACTGAAAGAATGTGCAAACGAGCACCTTTCGCTTGGTTCAGAGCAATCTGCATGATCTCTTTAGTGATACCTTCGATCTTGATATCCATCTGTAGTGCAGTCACACCGTTTGAGGTACCTGCCACTTTAAAGTCCATATCACCAAGATGATCTTCATCACCTAAAATGTCAGAAAGAACAACGAAATTCTCGTCTTCTTTGACTAGGCCCATTGCGATACCAGCAACAGAAGCCTTAATAGGCACGCCAGCATCCATAAGAGCCAAAGATGAACCACATACTGAGGCCATTGATGATGAACCGTTTGATTCAGTGATCTCAGAAACAACACGTACCGTGTACGGGAATTCATCCGCAGAAGGCATTACCGCTGCGATACCGCGCTTCGCCAAACGACCATGACCAATTTCACGACGCTTAGGTGAACCAACAAAACCTGTCTCACCAACACAGTAAGGAGGGAAGTTGTAATGCAGCATGAAGTAATCTTTACGCTCACCCGTTAACTCATCGATAATTTGAGCATCACGCTGAGTGCCTAGTGTCGCCGTGACCAGTGCTTGCGTTTCACCACGAGTGAACAAAGAACTACCATGAGTACGTGGTAATACACCCGTACGTACATCCAAGGCACGGATCATGTCTTTTTCACGACCATCAATACGTTTTTCACCCGCAATGATGCGACCACGAACCACTTGTTTTTCAAGTGCGCCTAGCAGCTTCTTAATTTTCATTACATCTTGCGAATCATCTTCAGCCAAGATCGCCGCAATAACATCGGCTTTGATCGCCGCGACTTTCTCGTAACGCGCCATTTTTTCGATGATTTGGTACGCTTCGGTTAGACGAACTTCAGCTAGCTGAGCAATTTTCTCTTTTAATGCGGTATTTTCTTGTGGTGCAACCCAATCCCAAGATGGCGTAGCCACTTCAGCTGCAAATTCATTGATGGCATTAATGACCACTTGTTGTTGATCGTGACCATAAACGACCGCAGCTAGCATCTCTTCTTCGCTAAGGATGTCGGCTTCTGACTCAACCATCAACACCGCGCCTTCCGTACCCGCAACAACAAGGTCAAGACGTGATTGATCCAACTCTTTCGGGCTTGGGTTAAGTACCAATTGACCATTGATATGACCAACACGAGCAGCACCAATTGGACCATTAAATGGCATGCCAGAAATCGCTAACGCAGCAGAGGTACCAATCATGGTAACGATATCTGGTTGAACATTTGGGTTAACCGATACTACCGTGGCAATCACTTGTACTTCGTTAGTAAAAGCATCATGGAACAGAGGGCGAATAGGACGGTCGATAAGACGAGCGATTAACGTTTCACTTTCTGAAGGACGACCTTCACGCTTAAAGAAACCGCCAGGAATTTTACCCGCAGCGTAGGTACGCTCTTGGTAGTTAACCGTTAATGGGAAGAAATCTTGTCCTTCTACGGCGTCTTTTTTACCAACCACAGAAACAAAAACGGCGGTATCATCCATCGTCGCCATCACAGCGGCTGTCGCTTGGCGAGCCATTACACCGGTTTCTAACGTCACGGTATGATTACCGTATTGGAAAGTTTTCACTACTGGTTTTTCGAACATTAAGTTTTTCCTTTTCTAGGTGAGACCTAGATAAATTGAACAAGACTCAAAGCACTACCAATCGCGACTAGTAAAAAAAGACTCGCTGATCCTAATCTGTTTTTAATAGCCGCGACCTGCTGGTCGACTGGGGTGACTGTAATGCGATGAGAAATAATCGTGCCAACCATCAAAGTTGGACGGGATGTAGTATAAACTACTTAGCTAGGGATATGCCAAATTTAGATAACAAAAAAAGGGGCATTAGCCCCTTTTTTAAACAAACTGTACTATGCAGCCACTGATTAGCGACGTAGGCCTAGACGTTTGATAAGGTCTTGGTAGCGTCCTAGATCTTTACCTTTTAGGTAGTCTAGAAGTTTACGACGACTTGAAACCATACGTAGCAGACCACGACGGCTGTGGTGATCGCCTTTGTGCGTTTTGAAGTGACCTTGTAAGTGGTTGATAGAAGCAGTCAGTAGTGCTACTTGTACTTCTGGTGAACCAGTATCGCCTTCGGCACGTGCGTATTCAGCAACGATTGCTGCTTTAGTTTCTGCATTCAGAGACATTATTCTCTCCTAAAGAGTTAAGTTTATTATTGTGCCAGCCAATCTCTGATTCAGCCGACACGCGAGCGCGAATTATAGGGAATAACGCGCAGACACACAAGCGCAAACTCGCTTAGCCTGAGCGGATTATTGTGGATAAACCACTAAACGTTTCGGAGCGACTTTTCCATCTTGATCAATTTGCCCTACGCCAAGAAAACGCCGTTGTTCCCCTTCGGTCATTCTAACCAGACCTTCGGTGGGGGCTCCGAAAACTTGCACCGCTTGTCCATGTTGAACCATATGGGCAAGTTCAGCAATCAGGTTAACCTCTGGCAAATCTTGTACAGCCGTATCCATTGGCAGTAGCAATTCATCCAATCGCTGATACTTCTCACTCTCTTCGCCCTGCGCTTGTTCAACCAAGGCATTCAATTGCTCTAAGGTCACCATGTTTTGATACGGGTAATTGGCGACTCCAATACGGCGCAACATGGTGACATGAGCACCACAACCGAGCATCTCGCCTAAATCATCAACAATCGTTCGAATGTAAGTCCCTTTAGAACAGTGGACTTCCATCTCTACTTCATCGCCTTCAAAACGGTGTAAGGTGATCTCATAGACATTGATTTTTCGAGCTTCACGGGCCACTTCAATCCCTTGGCGCGCATACTCATAAAGTGGCTTACCTTGATGTTTTAAGGCAGAAAACATCGAAGGAACTTGCCAGGTTTGCCCCTGAAAAGAAGCAATATGAGCCAGTAGTGTTTCACGCTGTACATTGACCGGACGAGTTTCTACTACTTGACCATCAGAATCTGAGGTATCAGTGCGCTGACCTAGTTTAGCAATCACACGATAACGCTTATCCGAATCGAGTAAAAACTGAGAAAACTTGGTCGCCTCCCCCAAACAAATCGGTAACATCCCCGTCGCTAATGGATCAAGCGCACCGGTGTGTCCCGCTTTTTCAGCAAAATAGAGGCGTTTCACTTTCTGTAGTATATCGTTCGATGAGATGCCCGTGGTTTTATCGAGTAGTAAGACGCCGTTAATTGCACGGCCTTTACGACGTCGTGCCATTACTCTTCGTCCTCTCGACCTGCATCTTGTTGACGACGTTTATCTTGATTGACCACTTCAGTGACTAAGTTAGACATCCGCATCCCTTCGACAAGAGTATTGTCATAGTGGAAACGAATTTCTGGTGTTAGACGTAAGCGAATTCGCTTACCAAGCATCATACGAATGTGCACTTCGTGCTCACGCAGCGCTTTAATACAAGACTCTGGTGTTTGCTCTCCGATACAAAGAAAGGTCACAAACACTTTCGCATACGCTAAGTCTCGTGAGACTTCCACATCGGATATGGTAACCATTCCTAAACGTGAATCACGAACTTCACGCTGTAAAATCATCGCTAATTCTTTTTGTAATTGCTGAGCCACTCGCTGAGTTCGGCTAAATTCTTTTGGCATATTTTTTCTCACTAATAGAAAGAATGGGGGGATGGTTTCCCAGCCCCCCATGGTGTATTCAACAACCTAACATTACCGTAAATGCAATTTTAGTTGCTAGTCGATGGTACGCTGGATCTCAACGATTTCAAAGACTTCGATCTGGTCACCAACGCGTACGTCGTTATAGTTTTTAACGCCGATACCACATTCGTAACCATTCTTAACTTCAGCTACATCATCTTTAAAACGACGTAGTGATTCAAGCTCGCCTTCATAAATAACCACGTTATCACGTAGAACACGGATTGGACTGTTACGCTTAATGGTACCTTCCGTTACCATACAGCCAGCAATCGCACCCAGTTTTGGTGATTTGAAGACATCACGTACTTGAGCAAGACCAATGATCTCTTGCTTAAATTCAGGGGCAAGCATACCGCTCATCGCTTGCTTCACTTCATCGATCAATTGGTAAATGATCGAGTAGTAACGCAGATCGATATTTTCATCTTCAATCGTACGACGAGCAGAGGCATCGGCACGCACGTTAAAACCAACCACGATAGCGTTAGATGCTGCCGCTAATACCGCATCCGTTTCCGTAATACCGCCAACACCAGAACCGACAATGTTCACTTTAACTTCATCAGTTGATAGTTTTTTCAGTGATTCAGCAATCGCTTCTACAGAACCTTGTACGTCGGCTTTCAGTACCACGTTCAACTCAGCAACATCACCGGCCGCCATATTTGAGAACATGTTCTCAAGTTTAGACTTCTGTTGACGAGCGAGTTTAACATCACGGAATTTACCTTGACGATAGTTAGCCACTTCACGAGCTTTACGCTCATCACGAACCACGGTTGCTTCATCACCAGCAGAAGGAACGCCAGATAAACCGAGGATCTCAACTGGAATTGATGGGCCAGCATGCTCAATCTCGTTACCGACTTCATCACGCATCGCACGTACACGGCCATATTCCTGACCACATAAAACGATGTCGCCTTTATTCAAGGTACCCGATTGAACCAACACAGTCGCGACTGGACCACGGCCTTTATCTAAGCGAGATTCAATCACTACGCCTGACGCCATACCTTCTTTAACGGCTTTCAACTCAAGCACTTCTGCTTGTAGAAGAATCGCTTCAAGTAAGCCATCAATATTGGTGCCTTGTTTAGCAGAGATATGGACGAACATGTTTTCGCCGCCCCACTCTTCAGGCATGATATCGTACTGAGCAAGCTCATTTTTCACGTTATCTGGATTAGCCGCTTCTTTATCGATTTTGTTGACCGCAACGATAAGAGGAACCCCTGCCGCTTTCGCATGCTGAATCGCTTCTACCGTTTGAGGCATTACGCCATCATCTGCAGCAACAACCAACACAACGATATCCGTTGCTTGAGCACCACGAGCACGCATTGAAGTAAACGCAGCGTGTCCCGGAGTATCAAGGAAGGTAATCATACCATTAGGCGTTTCTACATGGTAAGCACCGATATGCTGGGTAATACCACCCGCTTCGGCATCAGCCACGTGAGTACGACGAATATAGTCAAGCGTTGACGTTTTACCATGGTCAACGTGGCCCATAATCGTTACGACAGGAGCACGAGAAACCAGTTCAAACTTATTATCACGATCAGAAAGAATGGCTTCTTCTAGCTCATTTTCTTTACGCAAAATAACTTTATGTCCCATCTCTTCTGCCACTAATTGAGCCGTTTCTTGGTCAATCACTTGGTTGATGGTAGCCATAGCGCCCATTTTCATCATCACTTTGATGACTTCGGTGGCTTTTACCGACATCTTATTGGCTAGCTCAGAAATTACGATGGTTTCACCAATCACAACGTCTGATTTAGCAACAACGGCGCTCTTATCGAAGCCATGTTGCATTGATGTAGGTTTGTTAATTCGACCTTTACGTCCCGCTTTACCGCCACGAGTACGTGAACCACGCTCTTGTTTATCATCACGTGAGGATAATTTGGTCTTTTTCAATTTGGCTGCACGACGAGCGCCTTCTTCACGACGGTCTGCTTCATCTTCCGCCTCACGTGCATGAGTTGAGGTGGTTAGATGGTAATCTGTATCTTCTTGCATATTGCCTTTTTTCTCTTCTTCAGCAGACCAGCGATCTTTATTTTTTTCGGCCAACTCGCGTGCTATCTCTAGCTGACGCTGACTTTCCTCTTCAATTTTACGCTGAGCCTCTTCTTCTTGGCGGCGTTTTAATTGTTCGGCCTCTTTTCGTGCTGCTTCTTGCTTTGATTTATCTTGTGCAGAACGCTCACGTTTTGCTTGATTGACTTCAACCGGTACATCACGTTGAGCTTCTTCGGCTTCACGCTTCGCCTTCTCTTCTGCTTCACGCTGAGCTTTCTCTTGCGCTTCACGTGCAGCCTTTTCTTCAGCCTCACGTTTCAATGCTGCTTCGGCTTCACGTTTGGCTTTTTCTTCTGCTTCACGTTGCGCTGCTTCTTCAGCTTCACGTTTAGCATCATCTTCAATTACACTGCGCTTAACATACGTCCGTTTTTTGCGCACTTCAACCTGAACATTCTTACTTTTACCACCACCGGCATTCACACTCAGTGTGCTGCGGGTTTTACGCTGGAGGGTTAAACGAGTCGGCTCAGAACCTTCACCATGTTCTTTACGCAAATGAGTAAGAAGTTTTTGTTTCTCTTCTTCACTTACATGATCTGAACCCGCTTTTTCCATACCTGCATCAGCAAGCTGTTCTAATAAGCGGTCAACTGGCGTACCAATTTCTTCACTCAGTGCTTTAACTGTAAGTTGTGTCATGCCGCTTCCTCCCCTGCTGAAACTATGCGTCTTCGCCAAACCAACAAATATTGCGAGCCGCCATAATTAATTCGCCCGCACGCTCTTCGGTTAGGCCTTCAATACCTTCAAGATCGTCGATGCCTTGGTCAGCGAGATCTTCCAGAGTTGCTACTCCTTTCGCTGCCAATTTAAATGCCATATCACGCTCTAAACCAGCTAAACCAAGCAGATCATCTGCTGGCTCAAGCCCTTCAAATGACTCTTCTTGCGTTAGGGCAATCGTCGTTAATGCCTCTTTGGCACGAGCGCGTATTTCTTCGATGATCTCTTCATTCAGACCATCGATTTCAAGCAACTCGCTTACTGGAACATAAGCTATCTCTTCTAACGTAGAGAAGCCTTCTTCTACTAACATCTCGGCAAAATCTTGCTCAATATCGAGGTACTTCATAAATTTCTCGATAGAGGCGGTTGATTCTTCTTGATGTTTTTTCTGTAAATCTGCAACCGTCATCACGTTCAGTTCCCAACCAGTAAGTTGAGAGGCTAAGCGGACGTTTTGACCATTGCGACCAATCGCTTGAGCTAAATTATCGGCTTCAACAGCAATATCCATTGAGTGGGCGTCTTCATCAACAATGATCGAAGCAACATCAGCAGGAGCCATCGCATTGATAACGAACTGCGCAGGGTTATCATCCCACAGCACGATATCGATACGCTCACCACCAAGCTCACTAGACACCGCTTGTACACGTGCACCACGCATACCTACGCAAGCACCGACAGGGTCGATGCGCTTATCGTTACTTTTCACCGCGATTTTAGCGCGAGAACCAGGATCACGTGCCGCGCCTTTTAGCTCGATCATCTCTTCGCCAATTTCTGGAACTTCAACACGGAAGAGTTCAGCAAGCATTTCCGGTTTAGAGCGCGTAATAAACAGTTGGAAACCACGAGCTTCAGGTGCCACTTTAAAGAGCAAACCACGCACTCGGTCACCTGAGCGGAAGTTTTCACGTGGTAATTGGTCTTCACGTAGAATTACCGCTTCCGCGTTATTACCCAAATCAACAATCACGCTATCGCGGTTAACTTTCTTAACCACGCCAGTGACAAGCTCACCTTCGTTATCGATAAACTGTTCAACAATTTGCGCACGTTCGGCTTCACGTACTTTCTGTACGATCACTTGCTTAGCAGTTTGAGTGGTAATGCGATCAAAAGTCACTGACTCAATTTGATCTTCAATGTAATCACCCAACTGAACCGTTTCATCATCATAATTCGCCGCATCAAACGAGATCTCTTTGGTTGGATGCTCAACGTTTTCAACCACTAACCAACGACGGAAAGTTTCAAACTCACCCGTTTTACGGTCGATAGCCACACGGACCTCAATTTCCATTTCGTGTTTTTTCTTGGTCGACGTAGCCAAAGCTGTCTCTAACGCTTCAAAAATACGTTCACGAGGTACCGCTTTCTCATTAGAAACCGCCTCAACGACCGCTAAAATTTCTTTACTCATTGTTATAGCCTCTTAAGCTCTATTCTCTAGGAGAACTAAAATTTAGGGATCAGGTTAGCTTTGGCAATATTACTTAGGGCGAAATATTCTTCTTGCCCATCAGCAATAACGGTGACCGTTTCGCCTTCAACCGCATGGATAATACCTTTCCATTTACGGCGATTAGCAACAGCCATTTTTAAGACAATGCTGACCTCGTGACCTATAAACTGCTCGTAATGTGCTGCTTTAAAGAGTGGTCTTTCCAAACCAGGCGAGGATACTTCTAAGTTGTAAGCGACCGTGATCGGGTCTTCAACGTCCAGTACCGCACTGACTTGGTGACTAACTTCAGCACAAGCATCAACGGTGATGCCATTTTCATGATCAATATAGATACGTAGTGTTGAATGTTCACCAGCACGCACAAATTCTAATCCAACTAATTCATAACCTGTTGCCGCTACTGGCGCTTCAAGCATTTCAGTAAGTTGTCTTTCTAAACCAGTCATTTAAACCACTCCAGAAACAAAAAAAGGGCATAGAGCCCAATTTAAATTCCAAGCAAGCACCTGAAATTTTCATGATGAAATTCAGATAACAAAAAACCCCGAAAGTCGGGGTTTTTTGTTGCTGGACCCTGATAAATTGAGAAATTATTCTCAACTGCAGTGAGGTTAACACTGCCAAACTTGCATCAATTTACCACTTAGGTAAATGGTTGCGGGGGCCGGATTTGAACCGACGACCTTCGGGTTATGAGCCCGACGAGCTACCAAGCTGCTCCACCCCGCGTCCGACTTGTAAGCAATTATACGCGCTACAAGGTGATTTACAAGTTTGTAAATAATGGTGCCGAGAGAGGGACTCGAACCCTCACACCATAGGCGCTAGCACCTCATGCTAGTGTGTCTACCAATTTCACCATCTCGGCATAACCTGACTTATCTTTTGATAAGTTTAGCGAGGAATCTCATCGCCTTTAGGGGCTGGAATATCACTCACTGAGTTATCAGCTTGCTCGACCACATGACCTTGTAACGGGTCAACCCATTGTGATTCGGTTTTGTGTGTAGACATATTGCCTAACACCAAGCTAATAACAAAAAATGCGGTTGCAAAAACTGCAGTCATTCGGGTTAAAAAGTTACCTGAGCCACCAGCACCAAACACTGTGTTTGAAGCACCGGCACCGAATGAGGCTCCCATATCTGCGCCTTTACCTTGTTGAATCAACACTAGGCCGATAATACCAACCGCTGCCAACAGGTAAATCACAAGTAGAACTGTAAACATTGCTTCCACCTATGTTCCAAATTGTTGAGCCAGCGCCGTTCAATCATGCGACTTAAACAAGGCTAGCGACCTCCTCATCGAGGGCGGACGCAATACTAACGAATGCCCGTTTCGCTGACAAGAGGTATTTAGCAAAAAAGTCTTTTTTATCAATCAAACGGTCAAAAAAGGCTCAACAATCGGCATTGATAACGCTATTCTCTCTATTTATTAACATTGGTCGCCATTAAAAAATAGAGAAAAAGATGCTAAAAACTTAGCAATTGGCTTTGACCGCCGCCGCAATCTCTAACGCTGATGCTTTTACTAACTGGGCATCTTCGCCCTCTACCATCACTCGAATAAGAGGCTCGGTGCCCGACGCACGTAACAGTACCCGTCCTTTATCACCGAGCTGAGATTCAACCTGCTTTACCGCCGCCAATACCGCTGTCGATTCAAGAGGTTTGCTCTGCCCACTAAAGCGAACATTTTCTAACACTTGTGGATAGAGAGTCATACCTTGCGATAATTCATATAAAGACAAATTACGGTCAATAACCGAGGCTAACACTTGCAACGCGGCGACAATGGCATCTCCAGTCGTGACTTTGTCGAGTAAAATCACATGCCCTGAATTTTCAGCACCAATTTTCCACCCTTTTTCGAGCAGTTTTTCCATTACATAGCGATCACCGACCGCTGCGCGGACAAATGGAATACCTAGCTGCTTTAAGCCATTTTCCATGCCTAAATTCGTCATTAGGGTGCCAACCACTCCACCTTTCAGCTCACCTCGGCGCAGAGCATCACGAGCAATGATATAAGCTATCTGATCGCCATCGATTTTATGCCCCAAATGATCAACCATGATGATTCGATCACCATCACCATCAAAAGCCAGTCCTAAATCGGCTTGCTCAGCCACCACTTTCTGTTGCAAGGCACGAACATCGGTTGCACCCACCTGATCGTTGATGTTTAAACCATTCGGTTCAGTGCCGATGGAGACTACTTCTGCACCTAGCTCTTTAAAAACATTAGGGGCGATATGGTAGGTTGCCCCATGAGCGCAATCGACCACGATTTTTAAACCAGATAGACCAAGTGTGGAAGGAAAAGTACTTTTGCAAAATTCGATATAACGACCAGCAGCATCGACCAAACGAGTCGCTTTACCCAACTCAGCCGATTCAACACATTCAATCGGTTTATCTAATTCAGCCTCGATGGCCAATTCCAGTGCATCGGGTAATTTAGTCCCAGCAGAAGAGAAGAATTTGATGCCATTGTCATAATAAGGGTTATGCGATGCAGAAATCACAATCCCCGCTTCGGCGCGAAAAGTTTGGGTAAGATAAGCAACAGCAGGCGTCGGCATTGGCCCAGTGAAAATCGCTTTTAACCCGGCAGCAGCTAGACCTGCTTCTAATGCAGACTCCAGCATATAACCTGAAATTCGCGTGTCTTTACCGATAATCACTTTTTTGGTGCCTTGCTGAGCCAACACGCGTCCCGCAGCCCAACCAAGTTTTAAAACAAAATCAGGCGTGATTGGATACTCACCGACTCGGCCTCGAATACCATCGGTGCCAAAATAACGTCTAGTGTTAGACATAATACTTCCTTAATGTTTATGACGCTGCATCATTTGTATGATCGTCAATGCTTCTACGGTTTGTTCAACATCATGTACGCGAAGAATCTGCGCACCTTTTAAAGCCGCTAATGTTGCGCTCGTCACGCTCGCCACCATGCATTGTGCCGGTTTTTTACCTAATGGCTTAAACAACATTGATTTACGAGACATTCCAGCCAGTAAAGGCAAACCAAAATGGTGAAATACCTCTAAGTTCGCTAACAGATGATAATTGTGTTCCAGTGATTTACCAAAACCAAATCCAGGATCCAGAATAATATTCTGGCGTAGGATCCCCGCTTTCTCACACGCGGCAATACGCTCGACTAAAAATTCATCCACCTCTTTTAAAATATCATCATATTCAGGAGCGATTTGCATCGTTCTTGGCTGGCCTTTCATATGCATAATACACACTGGCACTTGGGCATCGGCGGCGGCTTGCAAAGCCCCCGGCTCTTGTAACGCTCGTACATCATTAATTAAATCAGCGCCCGCTTGTACCGCCTGACGCATAACTTCCGCTTTACTGGTATCAATCGATATCCAAATTTCAGGATAATGATGGCGGATAGCCTGAATAACCGGGATCACTCGTCCAAGCTCTTCGGCGAGCGATACCTCTGGCGCCCCCGGACGTGTCGATTCACCACCGATATCAATAATGCTGACTCCGGCATCAATCATCTGTTTAGCTCGTAAAAGTGCACGCTGTACAGTGGTGTATTGACCACCGTCAGAAAAAGAGTCTGGGGTAGTATTCAGTATTCCCATCACTTGAGGCTGGTCAAGCTGAAGCTGTTTGGTTGTGGTTTGAATTTTCATAAGCCTCTGAATATAGAATGGATTAAAAAAGAATACGTTACCCCTATCACTCACTAAGCTCAAGAGTTATAGCAAAACGATAAATAACTTATTCACCGAAATGGCAATCCAAAACGTGTTCGCCAGTAAGTAAAAAACCCCGAACAAGTCGGGGTTTGATTAGTAGATAAAACGTTAATCTTTATCTTTGTGTTCTGAAGCTGGTGGAGTTTCCACATCAGATTCTGCAGAAGCGGTAGACTCTGGCTCAACATTATCTTGAGTGGCTCTAGCGGCCTGATCGGCCCAACCAGCAGGTTCACGAATCTCCGACTTACGAGCCATCAAATCATCAATCTGTCCTGCATCGATGGTTTCATATTTCATCAGTGCATCTTTCATCGCGTGCATGATATCCATGTTTTTCTCAAGGATCTCACGGGCACGATCATAGTTACGGTCAATGATCTTACGAACTTCATCATCAATCAGCTTGGCAGTATCTTCAGAAACGTGCTTAGTTTGTGTCACACTACGACCTAAGAATACTTCACCTTCATCTTCTGCATAGAGAAGAGGACCGAGTTTCTCTGAAAAACCCCATTGAGTGACCATCTTGCGAGCAATCGCTGTGGCTCGCTCAATGTCATTCGAAGCTCCAGTAGAAACGTTATCAGCACCATAAATCAGCTCTTCAGCAAGACGGCCGCCATAAAGACTGGATATCATAGATTCTAGATGTTGCTTAGACATGCTGACACGATCTTGTTCTGGTAAGTACATAGTCACACCCAACGCTCTTCCGCGAGGGATAATAGAAACTTTGTACACCGGATCATGTTCAGGGACTAAACGCCCAACAATCGCGTGGCCAGCCTCGTGATAAGCCGTTGATGCTTTCGTCTCTTCAGACATCACCATTGAGCGGCGCTCTGCACCCATCATGATTTTGTCTTTAGCCAGTTCAAACTCAACCATAGACACATTGCGTTTATTACCACGAGCCGCAAATAGTGCCGCTTCATTGACGAGGTTGGCTAAATCTGCCCCCGAGAAGCCCGGTGTACCACGAGCAATCAACGACGGTTGCACATCATTCGCTAATGGGACTTTACGCATGTGAACTTTTAAGATTTGCTCACGACCACGAACATCAGGTAAACCAACGACAACTTGGCGGTCGAAACGGCCTGGACGTAATAATGCAGGGTCCAATACATCAGGACGGTTAGTCGCGGCAATAACGATAACGCCTTCGTTACCTTCAAAACCGTCCATCTCAACCAACATTTGGTTTAAGGTTTGTTCACGTTCATCGTGACCACCGCCGACACCAGCACCACGCTGACGACCGACCGCATCAATTTCATCGATAAAAATGATACAAGGCGAGGCTTTTTTGGCTTGCTCAAACATGTCGCGCACGCGCGATGCACCAACACCGACAAACATTTCAACGAAGTCAGAACCAGAGATAGTGAAAAAAGGCACCTTGGCTTCACCAGCAATTGCTTTAGCCAGCAAGGTTTTACCCGTACCAGGGGGACCAACCATCAACACACCCGTTGGGATTTTACCACCCAACTTCTGGAATCGACTAGGATCGCGCAGATAATCAACCAATTCTTTGACGTCTTCTTTCGCTTCATCACAGCCAGCAACGTCAGTAAAATTCGTTTTAATCTGCTCTTCACTCATCATCCGAGCTTTACTTTTGCCGAAGGACATGGCGCCTTTGCCACCGCCGCCCTGCATTTGACGCATGAAGAAAATCCACACCCCAATCAGCAATATCATCGGGAACCAAGAGATAAAGATGGTTCCAAGCAGACTTTGTTCTTCTGGTGGTGTTCCTTGTACTCTTACGTTTTGATTAATCAGATCATCAAGCAGCTTTTGATCATATACCGGCATGTAAGTAACAAATCGACTGTTACTACCACGGCGAGTAAAGGTAATTTCGCTGTTCTTGAATTGAGCTTCCTGAATTTGGCCTTGACCAACTTCTTGTACGAATGTGGTGTAGTCCACTGTTCTTCCGCTGCTGTCACCAGGGCCAAAGCTCTGGAAAACCGACATCAGCACAACGGCGATAACCAGCCACAGTATTAGATTTTTTGCCATGTCACTCAAGGTGCAAGCCTCGCGATAACTAGTTGTAATTAAAGGTAGGGTACTACAGTTTGTAGGCTGTAGCTATAGTGTTAACTCTCACCGATAAAGGCAAATAGTTAACCTTTGTAACCAGTGGCAACAACATAAACCTCTCGAGAGCGTGCTCTTGAAGAATCTGGTTTACGAATTTTGACCGCCTTGAACATACTACGTACCTCTTGGACATAATGATCAAAACCTTCGCCCTGGAACACTTTGACCACAAAACTACCATTAGGGATAAGAACTTGTCGACACATATCTAATGCTAATTCGACCAGATACATCGCTCTTGGTTGATCCACTGAATTATTTCCGGCCATATTAGGAGCCATATCAGACATCACCACATCAACCATATCTGGTTGAATACGTTCGATTAATGCAGCCAGAACGCTCTCTTCTCGGAAGTCACCTTGTAAAAAAGAGACACCGGCAATCGAATCCATCGGCAAAATGTCACAAGCAATGACCTGTCCTGTATCGCCAACAATACTAGCCGCATATTGTGACCAGCCACCGGGCGCAGCCCCTAAATCAACGACAGTCATACCAGTACGCAGTAACTTATCCTTACTTTGGATCTCTTTTAGCTTAAAAATCGCACGTGAACGATAACCTTTCTTTTTTGCTTCATGAACATAGATGTCATCAAAATGCTCTTTCAACCAACGAGAAGAACTCGCGGAATGTTTCTGTTTACTCATTCGATACCTAACTAAGGTGCTTCTATTCGAGAAAGTCTTGTAGAAAATATAGTCTTCCTGAGTAGATGGCGCTAAAATGGTGGTTTTCAACCCTAATATTAATAAATTTGGTCGCGTAATGAATCTAAGCAACAAACAAAAGCAGCACCTGAAAGGATTGGCTCACCACTTAAACCCAGTAGTATTGATGGGTGCCAATGGCCTCACCGAAGCTGTTTTGGCAGAAATCGAAATTGCGCTTAACTATCATGAACTCATTAAAGTCAAGGTAGTATCAGAAGACCGTGAAACGAAACTATTGATTGTTGATGCGATCGTTCGTGAAACGGGTGCAGAAAAAGTCCAAGTCATTGGTAAAACCTTGGTCCTTTACCGCCCATCTGAGCAGCGTAAAATCGAATTACCCCGCAAATAAATTGCTCCGTTCGCTAAGTATGCGAGCCTCGCTACTTAAGCTTATAAAAAGGTCGCCTTGGGCGACCTTTTTATTGTTGTTTCTGTTAAACACTCGGTACACACTACGAAATACCTCTCGACGGTTAATCTCAATAGTGCCTCAGCTCGATTTACAGATAATCAACCTTGTCTATTTCAAAGACTTTATCACCGCCTGGGGTCGAGATGGTGACTTCATCACCTTCCATTTTACCAATTAACCCACGAGCAATCGGTGAACTGACTGAAATGCGTCCTGCTTTGATTTCCGCTTCATCATCACCCACGATTTGATAACGCTTCTCTTCATCAGTATCGACATCAATCAAGCTCACTGTCGAACCAAAAATCACTTTTCCTGTGTTTTCTATCTTTGCGATATCAATCACTTGAGCTACCGATAATTTATATTCGATATCGCGAATCTGAGCTTCGCAGATCCCTTGCTCTTCTCGAGCGGCATGATATTCGGCATTCTCTTTTAAATCACCTAATTCACGAGCTTCAGCAATCGCTTGAGTGATTTTTGGACGCAGCTTAAGTAGTCGCTCAAGTTCATCACGCAGCAATTTTTCACCGCGTACGGTCATTGGAACTTTTTCCATCTTATTACCTCTATGCCAAAACTATCTTTGGACAATACAAAACTACCCAACCCGATAAGGGGGTCAGGTAGTCGTCTTTGAATGCATACTTATCAGTGTAAACAAACATGACGATGAAATCATCCAAATTCAATCATTGCGATCAAAAATTGAGATTAGGCACAATGAGGTAAATTTAATGTGATCCATCCCACACACTTACCTGGTGAAAAAACATTCAAAATGACTAAAAAAATCTAAATAACCCACTTTAAAACAACGGTCAGACCAGCTCAAGAAATCCAATAAAACCAATACAAATCAGAATATTGATATTTTTTATATCACAATAAAACACTGTTCATTACTGGAATTTATATCATTTTACTAACGGATAACGGAACTTTGCAGTTACAAAGGTAGACACGAATAGGTCGAATGTTTCACCTGTGGGTTCACTTCTTTGAAGTCACACGAGTAGAAACATTGGTTGTTCGTTGCACATATCAATGATTTGAACCATCGCTTTCAAACGCTGTTATGTCGCCGATAACAATTTATGGACAGTAAATTAGGACTTAATAAAATGAACAAAACTCTGATTGCTCTAGCAGTTTCAGCTGCCGCAATGACCGCTGGCGTTAATGCTGGTGAAATTTACAACCAAGATGGAACTTCGCTTGCGCTAGGTGGCCGTGCTGAAGCTCGTCTATCTCTAAAAGATGGTAAAGCAGAAGATGCTTCACGTGTACGTATCAATGTACTGGGCAAAACTCAAATCAATGACAGCCTGTATGGTCTTGGTTTCTACGAAGGTGAATTCACTACGGCTGATAAAGGCGGTGAAGTAGATAAAGGAAGTAATGACCTAACTAACCGTTACGCTTTTGCTGGTATCGGCGGTGATTTTGGTCTAGTGACTTACGGTAAAAATGACGGCGCACTAGGTGTGATCACTGACTTTACCGATATCATGGCTTACCACGGTAATAAAGCGGCTTACAAACTGACCGTTGCTGACCGTGCTGACAACATGCTGACTTACGCGGGTCAATTTGATGATCTTGCAGTAAAAGCCAGCTACCGTTTTGCTGACCGTGTAGAAGGGGTAAATTTTGGTGACAATAACCAAGATGGTTACTCACTCTCTGCAATTTATGCATTTGCTGACACTGGCTTTGCTGTTGGTGCTGGTTACGCCGATCAAGACAAAGCTGATCAGTGGATGCTAGCGGCCTCTTACGCGATCAACGATTTGTACTTTGCTGGTACTTACGTTGATGGTCAAGACAAGAGTGGCGTTAACAAAAAAGACAAAACTGGTTATGAGTTAGCCGCTAAATACACGATGCAACAAACTGTATTTACGACTTCTTACAACTACTTAGAGTCTAAAACTTCAGGTCAAAAAACTGACGAAGCTGATAGCATTGCTATCGATGCAACTTACTTCTTCAAGCCTAACTTCCGCTCATACATCTCATACAACTTTAACCTGCTAGATTCAGATAAAGTAGGTAAAGTGAACGCTGAAGATGAGCTAGCTCTAGGTCTACGTTACGACTTCTAAGTCGCCTTAATTACGCATAATGATGCTTAATTAACACTCCAAACGCCTGCGCACTAGCAGGCGTTTTATTCTCTGGTTATACTTGCCTTCCTGTTTGATTGATTGTCGATTGTTTATGCATTGTCTATGGCGCCGTCTTTCCTCTATTTTCATGTTGTCTTACCTGTTTATCGTGCTCCCCGTTTGGGCCAATTTTGAGCAAGTAAAGGCACAACTGCCAACAGGTACCCGCAGCGGTTTAGTCAGCCAACTACTCGATGAACAGCAAACCGTTAACCAATACACCGATGCATATTTCCCGCCTGCCAGCACCTTAAAAATCATTACGGCCTTGGCGAGCCAACTCGAACTCGGTGAGCAATTTCGTTTTACCACCGAGTTACGTGCTGATAACAATCAGCTGGCCTTGATTTTTTCTGGCGACCCAACTTTAACTACCGCCAACTTACGTCAATTATTCAGTCAATATCGCTCTAAACACGGTCGCAAGATTAGCGGAGATATCTGGCTCGACATCAGTCAATTCAGTGGTTATCAACGAGCGGTAGGCTGGCCTTGGGATAGTCTTGGCGTGTGTTATAGCGCTCCGGTCAGCGCGGTTAATCTTGATGGCAACTGTATTCAAGCGTCGATTTATACCCAAGATAACGGTTCTACTCGAGTTTATGTTCCCCCTCATTACCCGGTTCATGTCAGTAGTGAGGCTAAAACGATCTCTCAAGCTCTGCAGCAAAGCTTACATTGTGATTTAGAGTTAATCGCCACGCCTAACAATCATTATCAATTGTCAGGCTGTTTAGCGGAACGTGAGCAACCACTACCGCTTCGCTTTGCCGTACAAAATCCTGAACTCTACGCTCAACGCGTCATTCATCAACTGCTACGACAACTTGGCATCCATTTAGAAGGCGATATAAAAATCGGTCAGCCTCCAGAAATACAGACTATGGCGAGTATTGCGATACATCGCTCGGCAGCACTGCCTGAACTGCTCAAAATCATGCTCCAAGACTCGGATAACTTGATTGCTGACTCTCTCACCAAAACCTTAGGCCAGCACTTTTTCTTGCAGCCCGGAAGCTTTGCTAATGGCACTGAAGCCATGAAACAAATTATCTTTGCCAACACCGGAATTGACTTGCAAGATGCTCAGTTAGTCGATGGTTCTGGGTTATCACGTAATAATCGCTTACGCCTAGAGTCGATGCGTCAGATCCTTGCCTATTTGGCTGCTCACGATCAGCAATTATCGTTATTGAACTTGCTACCAACAGCCGGAGAGAGTGGAACTTTACTCTATCGTCGTAGTATGCGTCATAGTAGCGTACGAGGTCAGCTTATCGCCAAAAGTGGCTCGTTATACGGCACACATAACATGGCGGGTTTTGTTGTCAATGAGCAAGGTAAACCACTAAGCCTATTTATTCAGTACGTGACGGATTATTTCCCATCCACTGCCAATGCTCACTTACCGATAGAACCACCCATTACCCAATTTGAGCTACGTTTCTATCAAGATGTGATTAACATGGCTCACGGCCAATAAACAAAAAGCGCCTAACGGCTAATGCCAGTCAGTTAAGCTGACTGGCTTTCTTTTTATTGGGGTATTTCTTTGCCTTTGGTTTTATTGCTCTCGGATATATCCGCTCTTCTCGTTTAATGGGCAAGACATGGTGTATCGCCTCTTCCTGCAAGTGAGTAATGCGCTTAGGGATTGTTCCCGCCGACTCCAACCAGAACCCCAAAATTACGTGAATAATAGAGTGAGCACACGTTGTGAAGCTCAGTTGGTTGGGGTAGATGCCAGGCACAGCTTTAGCCATGTTAACCATCTGATATCTAATAATGTTATAGCTAAGCAATAAGCCCCATAGTTCTTGTTTTACCATCTCTGGCTTCTTACTTCTCAGTGTGAACTCGTTGTTCAGAAGTGAAGACTTCATTTCCCGATATCCCACTTCGATTTCCCATCTATGACTGTAAAGCTCTGCTATTTCCGCTGGCGGATAACGACGATGATCAGTCATCGAGGTCAAGATACTCACTTCTTTCCCTTTGATAGTTTTCTTTATCAGGCGAACTTCGATGGTTTCAGGTAGTGACGGGGACTTCTTTCTCGCTTGAGGTGTTGTCTTGATTTCGACAATCCGATCATTGCGACCCAGCTTTCTGACTTCGGTAAATTGAGTATTCTTGCGCATTGGCATTAGCCAATGCCTTTCAGTACCTGTATTTGCCCAGCGATGAAGAAGACTAAGAGAGTAAAACCCTCTGTCGAA
>NZ_WXWK01000050.1:0-24880 GCF_009904835.1 Vibrio sp. V33_P6A3T137
CTGATAAGCAGTCACTCACCTGACTTTTAAGCGGTAAAAGACCCGGAATAACTCACACTTTGTGATGTTCAGTCCGACACATTGCATCACAATTTGTTACATTTGCAGCCATTGCCGATGAGGTAACTCAAACCGTACCCCAGATAATCAACAGGAAATGACCTATGCCATCAGTACATCACTCTTTATCCATCGCCGTGTTAACGGGTCTTTTAAGCATGGCAGGACCAGCAATGGCGGAAACTCTCCAACTCAGGATTATTGAAACTACTGATATTCATACCAATTTAATGGATTATGATTACTACAAAGATATGCCATCCAAACAATTAGGGTTGGCTCGTGCGGCAAGCTTAGTCAAGCAAGCTCAGCAAGAAGTGACCAACTCGGTACTGGTCGATAACGGTGATTTACTGCAAGGTAGCCCTATGGGTGACTATATGGCGGCAAAAGGCATCACTCCAGGCGAGATTCACCCGGCTTATAAAGCAATGAATCAACTCGGCTACGATGTGGGCAATATTGGTAACCACGAGTTTAATTACGGTTTAGATTTTCTCCAGCAGGCGATCAAGGGAGCGGACTTTCCTTACATTAATGCCAATGTGTTTGATCAACACACTGGCAAGCACTATTTCCAACCCTATTTGATTAAAACCCATACTTTTACTGATCAAAGTGGTCAATCTCAAACCGTGAAGGTGGGTTACATTGGCTTTGTCCCTCCGCAGATCATGGTCTGGGATAAGAAAAATCTTGAAGGCAAAGTGTTTGCTAAAGACATTAAGCAAACCGCAGAAACGCTCATTCCACAAATGAAACAGCAAGGCGCCGAGGTGATCATCGCGATTCCTCATTCAGGGATCTCGACCGATCCTTATCAAGCTGGGGCGGAAAACTCGGTTTATTATCTCACCCAAGTCAAAGGTATTGATGCAATCGCCTTTGGACACTCACACGCGGTATTCCCAAGTGCAGACTATGCCAACTTACCAGGTGCTGATATTAATCAAGGTACTATCAATGGCATTCCTGCTGTGATGCCCGGTCGTTGGGGTAGCCATGTCGGCGTGATGGATTTAACCTTAAAAAATGAAAATGGCCAATGGCAAGTGGTCAATGGACGTGCAGAAGCACGGCCAATTTTCGATCGTAAAACGCAACAAGCACTGGTGTCGGCAGATAAGAATATCGTCAAAGCCTTAACTAATGACCATCAAGCAACACGAGAGTTTGTCAATCAACCCATCGGTAAAGCCGATGATGTGATGTACAGCTTTTTAGCTCTAGTGCAAGATGACCCAACCATACAAATCGTCAACTTAGCCCAAAAAGATTATGTCGAGCGCTTTATTCAAGGCGATGCTAATCTGGCTGGATTACCCGTTTTATCAGCAGCTGCCCCTTTTAAAGTCGGGGGTCGTAAAGATGATCCTAATGGCTTCACTGAAGTCGAAGCTGGACAACTGACCTTCCGTAACGCGGCAGATCTTTATCTCTACCCTAACACACTGGTGGCGCTGAAAATGACCGGTAAAGAGGTCAAAGAGTGGTTAGAGTGCAGTGCTGGTCAATTTAATCAGATTGACCCACACAGTGCAGAGCCACAAAGTCTGATTAATTGGCAGGGTTTCCGTACTTATAATTTTGATGTCATCGATGGGGTCAATTATCAAATTGATATCACTCAACCGGCAAAATACGACGGTGATTGTAAGCTAATCAATAAAGAGGCTGAGCGTATTGTCGGTTTAACTTATCAAGGTCAACCGCTGGATCTTAAGCAAACCTTTTTGGTTGCTACCAATAACTATCGCGCCTACAGTAATAAATTTGCTGGTACGGGCAGTGAGTTTGTTGCCTTTGATTCACCGGATGAAAACCGCACCGTGGTAGCAAGCTATATTTCGCGCATCAGCGCAGAAAAAGGCCACGTTACCCCTAGTGCTGATAACAATTGGTCATTTGCGCCTATCAAAACCGATGCTCGCTTAGATGTGCGTTTTGAAACCTCGCCTAGCGACAAGGCGGCACAATTTATTGAGGCCAAAGGCCAGTACCCCATGCAAAAAGTCGCTCGCGATCCCCTCGGCTTTGCTATTTACCGGATTGATCTCACCCAATAAGTTTTTTATCGCTTACCCATGAACCGAATGATTAGGTTCATGGGTTTTGGTGATGTTAACCGACGTCCAAGCTCATCTCACGACACAACATGACGTTGCCAGTCGACGCTAAATAAAGCTATCTCTATCAGTATCAATAACGATGTCATTGGACGAACGAAGCTAACCAATACCGCTACAATTTCAGGTAATATAGAGATATCAATTTCTTATTTCAATTGGACAGCCTGATATGTATGTCGAGTTTGAACAACAACTCTCAAGTGGTGGATTTGAACCACATGAGATCAATCAATTAATTTCATGCAGCCAACCGCTTGAACTACCAACACGGCATATTTTAATTCACCAAGGCGACATCCCCCAGCAGATCTATTTCGTGTTAGAGGGCGTGTGTCATGCTTGCTATCTAACCGAGCAAGGTAAGTCGTTTAGCAAAGAATTTTATTGGGCTCAAGACTGGGTAATTGGTTTTGAAAGTCTCATCAAGCACCAAGCCTCTCCCTATTTATTAGAAACATTAACCCCAGTGCGTTTAATTGAATTGCCGATCCACATCTTACATTCTTGGCGCGCGACTCGTCACTCTCTCTACCTCAAACTACTGGAAACTCAGTTGATGCATAAAGAAAATAAAGAACGCTTTATGCTGCTTTATAGCCCCGAAGAACGTTATCAACTTTTTAATGACCATTTTTCAGCCCTTAAAAAACAATTGACCAATGGTCAGATTGCCGCCTACTTGGGGATCACTCCCATCAGCTTAAGTCGAATTAAAGCTCGCATAAACGCAAAAGCCAGCGACTAAACGCTGGCCTTGTAACAACACCGCAGTGCGGCTTTATTTCAATAAACGGGCACGAAATTGGCGGCCTTTCATTTTGCCGGTTTCCATTTTCTTCAGCGCTCGCTTAGCCACCGATTTATGCACAGCAACGTAAGCACGCATTGGCAGAACATTAATCTTACCAACGAACTGGCCATCAATCCCATCATCACTGGTTAAAGCGCCTAAAATATCACCTGGACGAACTTTTTGTTTTTTACCACCATCGATCTGGATCGTTACCATATTCGCTTGATAAGGCGTAGTGTTCTGCCCACTCATATATGGCCATTGAGCAGGCTCAATGGCCATATCCATGTATTCATCAATCATCGCTACGCGATGCATCTCATTGTCGCTAAAGAAACTGATCGCTAGTCCTTGACTACCAGCGCGCCCCGTACGGCCTATACGATGCACATGCACTTCAGGATCGCGCGACAACTCAAAGTTAAACACGGCATCTAAGTTATCAACATCCAGCCCACGAGCAGCAACATCGGTAGCGACCAAAATCGAGATACTTTTATTAGCAAACTGCACCAAGGCTTGGTCACGATCGCGCTGCTCCAAATCACCGTGCAGCTCAATCACGCTGAACCCTTTATGCTTTAACTGCTCGGCAACATGAGTCACTTCCTTTTTGGTATTACAAAATACCACCGCTGATTCTGGTTGATGATGCAATAACAGCTGGGCTAACGCTTTATCTCGCGCCTCCGCCCCTTCAAGTTTATAAAAGTATTGTTTAATTGTGGTTGAGCTATGGGTAGATTCAACTTTAACCATTTCCGGATTACGCATGATCCGCTCAGCCACCTGCTTAATTTGTGCAGGAAAAGTGGCACTGAATAGTAAGGTTTGTCTGACTGTTGGCGCTTGAGCAATAATCGCATCTAACGCATCTTGAAAACCCATCTCCAACATTCGATCTGCTTCATCGAGTACTAAAGTGTTCAGCTCGGAAAGATCAATCCGTCCTTTTTCAAGATGATCCAAAATACGTCCTGGTGTGCCAACCAGAATATGCGCGCCATGCTCTAATGAACCGATTTGTGGTCCCATCGGCATACCACCGCACAAGGTGAGAATTTTAATATTATGGATAGCACGACCTAAAGTACGGATTTCTGTCGCCACTTGATCTGCCAGCTCACGAGTAGGGCACAGCACTAAAGCTTGTACGCGAAAGCGTTTGACATCGAGATTAGACAAAACCCCTAATCCAAAAGCGGCCGTTTTCCCTGAGCCTGTCTTTCCTTGGCCGATAACGTCCCTGCCCGCTAAAATGGTCGGTAAACTTAAAGCCTGAATGGGAGTCATTTGGGTGTATCCCAACGTCTCAAGGTTAGAAAGTAGTTCAGGTTTTAGTGGTACGGTCGAAAATGCACAATTACTCAAGGGGCGTCCTTTGGTTAGACGAAATTAAACGTCTATTATCGTTATTTAACCTCGTGTGGCTAGTGAATCTTTAATGATCTATACCCAAACAACGCGGAGTTGCAGGTAGGCGGCAAGTGAGTTTATCTCCATGAGCATAGACAGACTCTATGATTGGGGTGAACCAACGTAGCCAACACCCCTGCAGCTTCAAGTAGGAAGAGGATAGCGGTGAAATTCCTCATCAACATTAACCTTTGTTAATGAATCCTGTTGTTAAGCTTGCTAGAGTCATGTTTTCATTTTCAAAGGAAGCTCACGATGATCAATTGGCAATGCCTTCCCTTTACGGGTTTAACCACTCAACAACTGTATGAATTACTCAAACTGCGAGTTGATGTGTTTGTCGTCGAACAAGCCTGCGCTTACCCGGAACTCGATGATAAAGATATTCAGTCTGACGTATGGCATTTGTTAGGCTATCAAGATCAATCCTTAATTGCTTATGCAAGACTACTCGCTCCGGGAATCAGTTATCCTTCTGCAAGTATTGGCAGAGTTGCCACCCAACAACAAGCAAGGGGAAACGGCCTTGGACGTCAATTGCTAGATCAAGCATTGGTCGAGTGCCAACATCACTGGCCCGAACATGATATAGAAATCGGTGCACAGCATTATCTAGCGAGTTTTTATCAGAGCTATGGTTTCCAACCAACCTCTGCTGTCTACTTAGAAGATGGTATTCCTCACATCGATATGAAGCTGGTTAAGTAGCGTGTTTATCACTCTCGATTATTGACTGCGCCCAAAGCCGCCATCCGATAATCGGAAAAACATCACTGACTGATTATTACGTTCTAACTGTAAAATATCCAGTTGCCCATCTGCGGCTAACTTAAAACGGATCCGTTGCCCTTGCTGTATTTGACTCAAGGGCTTATCACTACCTTCAATTCTTACTAACGCATTAAGATCAGCTAAGGGCAAGTTGTTGCTTCTAAACACCTGTGACAAAGTATCCCCTTGCTTAATAATATATTCTTGCCATACCTTTTCCTGAGGAGTCGCAGAGATTGTCACCGCTGTAGGTTGCTCGACGCTTTGTTCACTTAAACCTTGGGTATTAAGAGCAATCGAGACTCGAGTACTGGCTGGTGCGGGAGAACGAGTTGGAGCATCCTGTTTCGGTGAGGAAGGGAAAAATAACAACAAGATCACAACCGGAATCAAAACCATTAAGCCGCGTTGATGATAAACAGGCAGTTGCCCCCAAAGAAGCTTAAGACGTAACCAGATAGGATACTGAGCCAGCCGCTTAGCATAAGATCGCCAATCAATAGCCGCCCACTGATGCAACCATTGTTGTTTAATTTTCCCCAGAGAATGGGGCTGTTGCTTTTTTCTGTGTCGACGATTCATTTTTATCCGCCCTTCATTGACTTGGTACAGTATAAAAACTCATGCGCTAAGAGTATAGAGCATGACCCTGCTTCAACCAAAGGTTGACACAATCTTGAAGATTAAAGCTTGAAGTCTCGATCTGAATCACACCTTGGCACCTTTATAACATGAATCTTCGTCAAGCATTTCATCATAGCGCTGAAGCTGGTATTCTGTGGGCTTTCTTTTTGTGACAAAGAGTGACGTGTATGTCTGACGTAAAATTTGAAACCGTAGAACAAAAAGCCAGCTACGGCATTGGTCTACAAATGGGCCAACAACTAGCGGGCAGCGGCCTTGAAGGGCTAAATGTGGATGCCATTGCTGCTGGTATCGCGACAGCGCTTGTCGGTGATATGCCGGCAATTGAAATCGACGAAATTAACCAAGCTTTACAAGCGATGCATATGCGTGCTGAAGAAGCAATGCAAGCGGCCGCTAAAGTCGCTGCTGCAGAAGGTGAAACGTTCCTTAAAGATAATGCTCTACGCTCAGAAGTTACCGTGCTTGACTCAGGCTTACAGTATGAAGTGATCACTCAAGGTTCTGGTGAAATTCCGACGTCTGATAAATCTGTCCGTGTCCATTATCATGGTGAGCTGACGGATGGTACCGTTTTTGATAGTTCAGTTTCTCGTGGCCAGCCTGCAGAGTTCCCTGTAACTGGCGTGATTAAAGGCTGGGTCGAAGCCCTACAATTGATGCCTGTAGGCTCAAAGTGGAAACTGTATATTCCACATGATCTCGCATACGGTGAACGTGGCGCTGGCGCAGCAATTCCACCCTTTGCCGCACTCGTGTTTGAAGTAGAATTGCTCGATATTCTTTAATCATCATTAATACGCTATTCTATTGTTAAGCGGTGCAATGCACCGCTTTTTTTATACGAATTTTCTGAGATTAATAGCCAGAGATGAATCAGTCATCATAGGTTTGCTACACTGTTCAAACACATAACCTCTATTTACGACAAAAAGTGATCAATAGCATTTTAGGAGCCTATCCCCCCATGAACAAAACCTTATTCCGTACACTACTGATCTCAACGCTACTCAGTAGTACACCTAGCATGGCTTTTATCAAAATTGGTGGACAATCAAATCAAGACCTAGCCACATTAGTTGGCAGTGGCTTATTGGAAACCAAACAACATACCACACTGATTAACCAAGTAAAAAGTCAACTTCCAATCTCAGACCAACAGGCTGGTGGTGGAATAGCAGCATTATTAGCCCTCGCCGAGAATCAATTAGCGGATCAACATCAAACTGAACTTAACGGATTAATCCCTAACCTTGAGCAACTCACTCAATTAGGCTTATCGACAACCGGTTTATCGCCAGCAAGGATGGCTAATCTCAGCGACGTTACTTATGTCTTTAACCAATTAGGTTTGGATGCCAATATGATCGGACAATTTACACCAATTATTATTCAGTATTTAACAAGTCAGGGGGCTGGAAGCAGTTTAGTTGGTGCGTTGCAAGGTCTCTGGAAATAACAATAAGAGAACGGTCCAATATTAAAGGACAAAGAAAATCCAAGCAGAGGATCGGAAGACAAGATTATGTGTGACGTGAGCTATAGATAAGATACCCCGATAGGGTAATAAAAAAGCCGAGCTAATGCTCGGCCTTTTATTCGCGAACTGATTACTCAGCAGCAGCTTCAACAGCTACTTCTGGGCGGTCAACAAGCTCAATGTAAGCCATTGGAGCTTTATCGCCAGCACGGAAACCACACTTAAGAATACGAGTGTAGCCACCTTGACGTGCAGCAAAACGTGGACCTAATTCGTTAAATAGTTTTGCAACAACTTCGTTATCACGAGTACGTGCAAATGCAAGACGACGGTTAGCAACACTGTCAGTCTTAGCTAGTGTAATCAAAGGCTCAACGACGCGACGCAGCTCTTTCGCTTTTGGCAAAGTAGTCTTGATAACTTCATGACGTACTAAAGAGCTAGCCATGTTGCTGAACATCGCTTTGCGATGACTGCTGTTGCGGTTGAGTTGACGACCACTCTTACGATGGCGCATGACCAAATCCTTCTAACTAATATCGATTAATCTTCAGCGATTGACGCTGGCGGCCAGTTTTCTAGGCGCATGCCCAGAGAAAGACCACGTGATGCAAGCACGTCTTTAATCTCAGTAAGAGATTTCTTACCAAGGTTAGGCGTTTTCAGTAGCTCAACCTCAGTGCGCTGTACTAGATCACCGATGTAGTGAATCGCTTCTGCTTTCAAACAGTTAGCAGAGCGAACTGTTAGTTCAAGATCGTCTACAGGACGCAGTAGGATCGGATCGAATTCTGGCTTCTCTTCCTTCTCCTCAGGAACGCGTACATCACGAAGATCTACGAACGCATCCAACTGTTCAGCAAGAATCGTTGCTGCACGGCGGATAGCTTCCTCAGGTTCTAGAGTACCGTTCGTTTCCATATCGATGACGAGTTTGTCTAAGTCTGTACGTTGCTCAACACGAGCAGCATCAACAGAGTAGGCAATTTTGTCTACTGGGCTGAATGTTGCGTCGACAAGCAAACGACCGATTGGACGTTCATCTTCTTCAGTATGAATACGAGCAGAAGCAGGAACATAACCACGTCCACGTTCTACTTTGATACGCATAGCGATCTCAGCGTTGTCATCAGTGAGATGACAAATAACGTGTTCAGGGTTTACGATCTCTACATCACCATCATGGGTGATGTCACCTGCAACCACAGGGCCCGAGCCTGATTTATTTAATGTAATGAACACTTCATCTTTATTTTCGCCTAAGCGAACAGCCAGTCCTTTCAGGTTAAGAAGAATCTCAAGGATATCTTCTTGTACACCTTCTTTGGTACTGTACTCATGAAGTACGCCTTCAATTTCTACCTCTGTTACGGCACAACCCGGCATAGATGATAAAAGAATTCGGCGAAGTGCATTACCAAGAGTATGGCCGAAACCACGCTCTAATGGCTCAAGAGTTACTTTTGCGTGTGTCGTGCTGACCTGTTCGATATCAACAAGACGTGGCTTAAGAAATTCTGTTACAGAACCCTGCATTGTGTCCTCTCTTTAGTTTAAACCTTACTTAGAGTAAAGCTCGACGATCAATTGTTCGTTGATGTCAGCAGATAGGTCTGAACGTTCAGGCTTACGCTTGAATGTACCTTCCATCTGGCTTGCATCTACTTCAATCCAAGTTGGTTTTTCGCGTTGTTCTGCAACTTCTAAAGCTGCTTTAATGCGAGATTGCTTTTTCGCTTTCTCACGGATTGCAACAACGTCGTTAGCCGCAACATTGAAAGAAGGTACGTTTACAACGCTACCGTTTACTAGGATAGCTTTATGGCTAACTAGCTGACGAGCTTCAGCGCGAGTCGCACCAAAACCCATACGGTAAACTACGTTGTCCAAACGGCCTTCAAGAAGCTGAAGTAAGTTTTCACCTGTGTTACCTTTTAGGCGAGCAGCTTCTTTGTAGTAGTTACGGAATTGTTTTTCTAGAACGCCATAGATACGACGAACTTTTTGCTTCTCACGAAGCTGAACGCCATACTCAGATAGACGACCGCGACGAGCGCCGTGTACACCTGGTGCGTTATCAATTTTACACTTGGTATCAATCGCACGAACGCCTGACTTAAGGAACAAGTCAGTACCTTCGCGGCGGCTAAGCTTCAGCTTAGGACCCAAATATCTTGCCATGATCTTTCTCCAATGTTCCCAGAAACGTTAAACGCGACGTTTCTTAGGTGGACGACAACCGTTATGAGGGATTGGTGTCGCATCAACGATGTTTGTGATACGGAAACCAGCAGCATTCAGTGCGCGAACTGTAGATTCACGACCTGGACCTGGACCCTTAACCATAACCTCTAGGTTCTTTAGGCCATATTCTTTAGCCATTTCAGCACAACGTTCAGCAGCAACCTGTGCAGCAAACGGTGTTGATTTACGAGAACCGCGGAAACCTGAACCACCAGCAGTAGCCCAAGCTAATGCGTTACCTTGACGGTCAGTGATGGTTACGATTGTGTTGTTGAAAGATGCGTGGATATGCGCTACGCCATCAGCAACTTGCTTGCGTACACGCTTACGTGCGCGAGTTGGTTGTTTAGCCATTGTACTCTACCCTTCCCGATTATTTCTTGATCGGCTTACGCGGACCCTTGCGGGTGCGAGCGTTGGTTTTAGTACGCTGTCCACGTAGTGGTAGACTGCGACGATGACGAAGACCACGGTAACAACCAAGGTCCATAAGACGCTTGATGTTCATGGAAACTTCACGACGAAGATCACCCTCTACAGTGTATTTAGCTACACCATCACGCAGTTGATCGATCTGCTCTTCAGTTAGTTCACTGATCTTAACACTTTCAGCAATACCCACGTCAGCTAGGATAGCTTTTGAACGGGTTTTACCGATGCCGTAGATTGCAGTTAATGCGATCACAGCATGCTTTTGATCAGGAATGTTAATGCCTGCTATACGGGCCACTATTCACTCCTAGTACTTTCTATAAAAGAATTATCCGCAGCAAAGCCCGTCGAGGATACGCTGCGGGATACTACTTCTTTTGCACGCAAAAGGTAGGCCGAGAAATATACTCGACCACCCTTTAATTTTCAAGTAAAAATTTCTGCTTATTAGCCTTGGCGCTGCTTGTGCTTTGGCTCACTGCAAATCACGCGAACGACACCGTTACGCTTGATAACTTTACAGTTACGGCAGATTTTTTTAACGGAAGCACGAACTTTCATTGCTAAACTCCGTAAATCTAACTTAAATGGCGACCGTATTAGCGGCCATAGCCTTTTAAATTTGCCTTTTTCAACACAGAGTCATATTGATTTGACATCAAATGAGTCTGTACCTGTGCCATAAAGTCCATAATAACCACTACTACAATCAGTAATGATGTACCGCCGAAGTAGAAACGTACGTTCCACGCGACCATCATGAACTCAGGGATCAGACAGATAAAGGTAATGTATAACGCACCGGCTAGGGTTAAACGAGTCATTACTTTATCAATGTATCTTGCTGTCTGTTCGCCTGGGCGGATACCGGGTACGAATGCACCTGACTTCTTCAGGTTATCAGCTGTTTCACGTGGGTTGAAAACCAACGCCGTATAAAAGAAACAGAAGAAAATAATCGCTGCGGCATAAAGCATTACATACAATGGTTGACCAGGGCTAAGCGCTAATGATACGTCGGTTAACCAACCGAACCATTGGCTCTCACCATTTTGACCAAACCACTGAGCGAGTGTTCCTGGGAACAAAATAATGCTTGATGCAAAAATTGCAGGTATAACACCAGCCATATTGATTTTTAATGGCAAGTGGGTACTTTGCGCTGCAAAAACTTTACGACCTTGTTGACGTTTTGCGTAGTTAACAACGATACGACGTTGACCACGCTCCATGAAAACAACAAAGTAGATAACAGCAAAAGCTAATACCGCAATCAACAACAGAAGAAGCACATGCAGTTCACCTTGACGCGCTTGCTCGATAGTATGTCCTATTGCCGATGGCAATCCAGCAACAATACCTGCAAATATAAGAATGGAGATACCATTCCCAATCCCTCGCTCTGTAATCTGTTCACCTAACCACATCAAGAACATGGTACCGGTTACTAAACTCACGGTCGCAATCAGGGTAAACATGGTTTGGTCAATAACAACCAGATTGTTGACCATGTTTGGTAGGCCTGTTGCAATACCTATCGCTTGGAATGTTGCAAGTACAAGCGTGCCGTAGCGTGTATATTGGCTTATCTTACGACGGCCTGCTTCACCCTCTTTTTTGAGCTCGGCTAACGCTGGATGAACTACAGTTAGCAACTGGACAACAATTGACGCCGAAATATACGGCATGATGCCCAGTGCTAATATAGATGCACGCTCAAGAGCACCACCAGAGAACATGTTAAACATTTCTATGATGGTACCTTTTTGCTGTTCGAACAAATCGGCAAGTACAGCAGCGTCAATACCAGGAATCGGCACAAAAGAGCCCGCTCGGAATACTAAAAGTGCACCAATTACGAATAATAAGCGCGACTTTAACTCACCTAAGCCGCTCTGAGCACTACGAAAATCTTGTCCTGGTTTCTTAGCCATCTGTACCTCAATCCTCGAGATTATTCCTCGATTTTACCGCCTGCAGCTTCGATTGCAGCTTTAGCGCCTTTAGTCACGCGTAGACCTTTAACAGTCACTGCTTTATTGATCTCGCCAGAAAGAACAACTTTAACGAATTCAATATTCTTCGTTACAAGGTTTGCTGCTTTCAAGCTGTTTAGATCAATAACATCACCCGTTACTTTCGCTAGCTCAGCTAGACGAATTTCAGCAGTCACAAGGCTCTTACGAGAAGTGAAACCGAATTTAGGTAGACGTTGTTTCAGAGGCATCTGACCGCCTTCAAAACCTGGACGAACACCGCCGCCAGAACGTGACTTTTGACCTTTGTGACCACGGCCACCAGTTTTACCAAGGCCAGAACCGATACCACGACCTAAACGCTTCTTAGAAGGCTTAGAACCCGCAGCCGGCGATAGAGTATTCAAATGCATTCTGATTACTCCTCAACTTTAACCATGTAGTAAACCTTGTTGATCATACCGCGTACACACGGTGTATCTTCAAGTTCTACTGTATGGTTGATTTTACGAAGACCTAAACCGCGCAAAGTAGCTTTATGCTTTGGTAGGCGACCAATTGAGCTTTTAGTTTGAGTTACTTTAATCGTTGCCATGTGTTCTTACTCCGAAATCGCTTCAACAGTTAGACCACGTTTAGCTGCAACCATTTCTGGTGACTTAACATCTACTAGAGCATCGATCGTAGCACGAACGATGTTGATAGGGTTCGTAGAACCGTATGCTTTAGATAGAACGTTATGTACGCCGGCAACTTCAAGTACAGCACGCATCGCACCACCGGCGATAACACCTGTACCTTCTGCAGCTGGCTGCATGTAAACTTTAGAGCCCGAGTGGCGACCTTTCACTGGATGGTGAAGAGTGCCTTCGTTAAGTGCGATAGTAAACATGTTACGACGCGCTTTTTCCATTGCTTTTTGAATCGCTGCAGGTACTTCACGTGCTTTGCCGTAACCGAAACCTACACGACCATTACCGTCACCAACAACTGTTAGTGCAGTGAAGCTCATGATTCGACCACCTTTAACCGTTTTAGAAACACGGTTAACTGCGATTAATTTTTCTTGCAAATCATTCGCTTGAACTTGTTGTTCTTTAGCCATCTTCCAACCCTACCTTAGAATTTCAGACCAGCTTCGCGAGCAGATTCTGCTAGCGCGGCTACTCGACCGTGGTATTGGAAACCAGAACGATCAAACGCAACTGACGATACGCCTTTTTCAAGCGCACGCTCAGCAACAGTTTTACCTACTGCTTTTGCTGCATCGATGTTACCAGTATTCTTCACTTGCTCACGGATCGCTTTTTCTACAGTAGAAGCTGCGGCGATAACCTCAGAGCCATTAGCTGCAATCACTTGAGCGTACACGTGACGAGGAGTACGGTGTACTACTAGGCGAGTTGCACCCAGTTCTGCAATCTTACGACGTGCGCGTGTAGCACGACGGATGCGAGATGCTTTCTTATCCATAGTGTTACCTTACTTCTTCTTAGCTTCTTTAGTACGCACATTTTCATCTGCGTAACGAATACCTTTACCTTTATAAGGCTCAGGCGCGCGGTAAGAACGAATGTCAGCCGCAACTTGACCAACTTCTTGCTTATCACAACCAGTTAGGACAATTTCAGTTTGGCTTGGACATTCGGCTTTAACACCCGCTGGCAACTCGTGCTCAACTGGGTGAGAGAAGCCTAGAGTTAGACCTACAGCGTTGCCTTTCATAGCAGCACGGTAACCTACACCCTTAAGAACGAGCTTCTTAGTAAAGCCTTCAGTAACACCAACAACCATATTGTTCACTAGTGCACGAGCAGTACCTGCTTGAGCCCAAGCGTTTGCGATTCCCTCACGAGGACCGAACGTTAGGTTGTTTTCTTCCTGTGCGATCACGACGCCAGTATGAACTACACGAGATAGTTCACCTTTAGGACCTTTAACCGTGATCTCTTGGCCGTTTAGTTTCACCTCTACGCCAGCTGGAATAGCGACAGGTGCTTTAGCAACACGAGACATGTTCTACTCCTATTTATTAAGCTACGTAGCAAATGATTTCACCGCCAAGACCTGCTTTACGTGCAGCGCGGTCTGACATGAGACCCTTGGAAGTGGAAACAACAGCAACACCAAGACCGCCCATCACTGATGGTAGTTCGTCTTTCTTCTTATAAACACGAAGACCTGGACGAGACACGCGCTTGATTTGCTCGATTACTGGTTTAGCTTGGAAGTACTTAAGAGTAACTTCTAGCTCAGGTTTTGCTTCGCCTTCAACAGCGAAGTCTGCGATATAACCTTCAGCTTTAAGTAGTGCAGCAATTGCAACTTTAAGCTTTGAAGAAGGCATTTTAACAGCAACTTTGTTTGCTGCCTGACCGTTACGAATACGGGTCAGCATATCCGAAATCGGATCTTGCATGCTCATAAACTTTACTCCAAATGATTAAGTGGCAATTACCAGCTGGCCTTACGAAGTCCAGGAATCTCGCCTTTCATGCAAGCTTCACGAACTTTAATACGGCTCAGACCGAATTTACGTAGGAAACCGTGTGGACGACCAGTTTGGTTGCAACGGTTGCGCTTACGTGATGCACTCGAATCACGTGGAAGTGATTGCAGTTTAAGAACTGCATTCCAACGATCTTCTTCAGATGCGTTTACATCGCTGATGATAGCTTTAAGTGTTGCACGCTTTTCTGCGTACTGAACTACTAGCTTGGCACGTTTTACTTCACGTGCTTTCATTGATTGTTTAGCCATAACAGTAACCCTTCACCTTACTTACGGAATGGGAAGTTAAAGGCAGCCAGCAGAGCACGGCCTTCCTCATCGGTACCAGCAGACGTCGTGATAGTGATATCAAGACCGCGTACACGATCGACTTTATCGTAGTCGATTTCCGGAAAGATGATTTGCTCGCGAACGCCCATGCTGTAGTTACCGCGTCCGTCAAAAGACTTAGCGCTAACACCACGGAAATCTCGTACACGTGGTAGAGCGATAAAAATCAAACGCTCTAAGAAATCCCACATGCGCTCGCCACGCAAGGTTACTTTACAACCAATTGGGTAGCCTTCACGGATTTTGAAACCAGCTACAGATTTGCGAGCTTTAGTGATAAGTGGCTTTTGACCAGAGATGGTCGCCATATCAGAAGCTGCGTTTTCTAGTAGTTTCTTATCGTTGATTGCTTCACCAACGCCCATATTGAGGGTGATTTTCTCAATTCTAGGGACTTGCATGACGCTTGTGTAACCGAACTGTTTGGCCAGTTCAGCGACTACAGACGACTTGTAGTAATCATGCAGTTTCGCCATAGTAGAACTCCAAATTACTCTATTAGTTAGAAACGATTTCGTTGTTAGACTTAAAGAAACGAACTTTCTTACCATCTTCGAAACGGAAACCGATACGGTCCGCTTTACCGGTTGCTGCATTAAAGATCGCAATGTTAGATGCATCAATCGCTGCTTCTTGCTCTACGATACCACCTTGGATACCAAGCGCAGGAACTGGCTTTTGATGTTTCTTAACTAGATTGATACCTTCAACGATAACTTTACCAGTTGTTAGAACCTTAGTTACTTTACCTTTCTTGCCTTTGTCTTTCCCAGCAAGAACGATCACTTCGTCATTACGACGGATTTTAGCTGCCATTTTTTGCCGCTCCTTACAGAACTTCAGGTGCTAGTGACACAATCTTCATGAATTTCGCGTTACGAAGCTCACGAGTCACTGGACCAAAGATACGTGTACCGATTGGTTGCTCGGTATTGTTGTTTAGCAATACGCAAGCATTACGGTCGAAGCGAATGACAGAACCGTCTGGACGACGTACGCCTTTACGGGTGCGAACTACCACCGCCTTCAATACATCACCTTTTTTCACTTTACCGCGAGGAATTGCTTCTTTCACAGTAACTTTGATGATGTCGCCAACATGGGCGTAACGACGGTGAGAGCCACCCAGAACCTTAATACACATTACGCTGCGAGCGCCTGAGTTATCAGCTGCGTCCAGCATACTTTGCATTTGGATCATGTTAGTGCTCCGCTAAATATTAAAAAAACTAGACCCATCTCGGGTCGGGCTGCCTCTTTAAAGGGACGCGAATTGTACCACCCTTTTTTGTGATTGGGTAGTCAAAAAACAAGCGGCCCCAAAAATAATCGGGGCCGCTGTATTCGCATTAAAAGCTCAATTAAATTTTCGCTTTTTCTACTACTTTTACCAAAGTCCAAGACTTAGTCTTAGACAATGGACGACACTCACGGATTTCAACGGTATCGCCTGCGCCACACTCGTTGTTTTCATCATGTGCGTGTACTTTAGTCGTGCGACGAACGAATTTACCGTAAATTGGGTGCTTCACGAAACGTTCGATAGCAACAACGATAGATTTGTCCATCTTGTCACTGATAACACGACCTTGTTGGGTACGAATTTTATCGCTCATTATGCGCCTGCCTTCTCAGTCAAAACAGTTTTCACACGTGCGATATCACGACGGACAGCTTTCAGAGTATGAGTTTGCTGAAGTTGACCAGTCGCCGCTTGCATGCGCAAGTTGAACTGCTCTTTCAATAAACCTAGTAGCTCTGCATTAAGCTCTTCAACGTTTTTCTCGCGTAGATCTTGTGCTTTCATCACATCACCTGCTTAGTTACAAATGTAGTCTTGAATGGCAGTTTACGTGCCGCTAGGCGGAACGCTTCACGAGCCAATTCTTCAGGTACACCATCAACTTCGTACATCACCTTGCCAGGTTGGATTTGGGCTACCCAGTACTCAACGTTACCTTTACCCTTACCTTGACGAACTTCAAGTGGTTTTTCTGTGATTGGTTTGTCTGGGAAAACACGGATCCAGATTTTACCTTGACGCTTAATGTGACGTGTCATAGCACGACGTGCCGCTTCGATTTGACGAGCAGTTAGACGACCACGGCCTACAGCTTTCAAACCAAAGGTGCCGAAGCTTACTTCAGTACCTTTTGCTAGACCACGGTTACGACCTGTATGAACCTTACGGAACTTGGTACGTTTAGGTTGTAGCATCTGTCGACTCCTTACTTACGGCCTTTGCGCTGCTTCTTAGGCTTGTCAGCCTTTGGCTCTACTGCGTTAGCAGCTGGCATACCGCCTAGGATTTCACCTTTGAAGATCCAGACTTTAACACCAATCACACCATAGGTAGTGTGAGCCGAAGAAGTTGCGTAATCAATGTCAGCACGTAGAGTGTGTAGAGGCACACGGCCTTCACGATACCACTCAGAACGTGCAATTTCAGCGCCGCCTAAACGGCCACTTACTTCCACTTTGATACCTTTAGCGCCTAGACGCATAGCGTTTTGTACCGCGCGCTTCATAGCACGACGGAACATAACACGACGCTCTAGTTGAGACGCGATGCTATCAGCCACTAGCTGACCGTCTAGCTCAGGTTTACGTACCTCAGAAATATTAATCTGAGCTGGTACACCTGCAATCTTCGCTACTGCTGCGCGTAGCTTCTCAACGTCTTCACCTTTCTTACCGATAACAACGCCTGGGCGAGCAGTGTGAATAGTCACACGGATGCTCTTAGCAGGACGCTCGATAACGATGCGTGATAGAGACGCTTTTGCCAATTCCTTAGTGAGGTATTGACGTACCTTGAAGTCGCCGTCTAGGTTGTCAGCGAAATCTTTGGTATTAGCAAACCATGTAGCATTCCAAGGCTTAACGATGCCTAGACGAATACCATTAGGATGTACTTTCTGACCCATTGCTTACTCTCCTAGTCTTTTAGCGGTCTGCGACAACAATAGTGATGTGGCTTGAACGCTTCAAGATACGATCCGCACGACCTTTTGCACGAGGCATAATACGCTTCATGGTTGGGCCCTCATCTACGAAGATTTTAGCGACACGTAGGTCGTCAATGTCAGCACCTTCGTTGTGCTCCGCGTTAGCGATTGCTGACTCTAGAACTTTCTTAATAAGTTCAGCCGCTTTTTTGTTGCTGAACGTTAACGTTTCTAGAGCTTGGTCAACTGACTTACCACGAATTTGATCTGCAACTAAGCGAGCTTTCTGAGGCGAAATGCGAGCAAAGTTATGTTTAGCGAATGCTTCCATCATCTACTCCTTAACGCTTCTTAGCTTTCTTATCCGCAGCATGGCCGCGGTAAGTGCGAGTTGGGGCAAATTCACCCAGTTTGTGACCGATCATCTCGTCAGTTACAAAAACTGGAACGTGTTGACGACCATTATGGACAGCGATGGTCAAACCGATCATTGTTGGAATGATCATTGAACGACGGGACCAAGTCTTAATAGGCTTTTTGTCTCCGCTTTCCACCGCTTTCTCTACCTTCTTCAGCAAGTGTAGGTCAATAAATGGACCTTTCTTGAGAGAACGTGGCATGGCGATTCCTCTTTAAATAGATTACTTATTACGACGACGTACGATGTACTTGTCAGTGCGTTTGTTGCTACGAGTTTTGTAGCCTTTCGTTGGTACGCCCCATGGAGATACAGGATGACGACCACCAGAAGTACGGCCTTCACCACCACCATGTGGGTGATCAACAGGGTTCATTACTACACCACGTACGGTTGGACGTACGCCGCGCCAGCGTGAAGCGCCCGCTTTACCAAGCTCACGTAGCATGTGCTCAGAGTTACCAACTTCACCGATTGTTGCACGGCCTTCAGAAAGTACTTTGCGCATTTCGCCAGAACGTAGACGGATAGTAACGTATGCACCGTCGCGAGCGACAAGTTGAGCATACGCACCAGCAGAACGAGCTAGCTGTGCACCTTTACCCGGAGTTAACTCAACGTTATGAATCGTTGAACCAACAGGGATGTTGCGCAATGGCAGGGTGTTACCTGCTTTGATTGGCGCATCAACACCAGACTGGATAGTATCACCAGCTTGGAGGCCTTTAGGTGCAATAATGTAACGACGTTCACCATCTGCGTATAATACGAGAGCGATGTTTGCGCTACGGTTTGGATCGTATTCTAGACGTTCAACTTTCGCTGGGATACCGTCTTTAGTACGTTTGAAGTCAATCAAACGATAGTGTTGTTTATGACCACCACCGATATGACGTACTGTGATACGACCGTTGTTGTTACGACCACCATTCTTAGAGTTTTTCTCTAGAAGAGGTGCGTATGGCTTACCCTTGTGGAGGTCAGCGTTAACAACTTTAACAACGTGACGACGACCAGGGGAAGTCGGCTTACATTTAACAATAGCCATTATTCAACTACTCCTGTTATTCCGCGCCGCCAACAAAGTCAAGATCTTGACCTTCTTTCAAAGTCACATACGCTTTTTTAACGTCGCTGCGGCGACCTTGGCGTAGACCTTGACGTTTGGTCTTACCCTTAAGAATAAGAGTATTTACAGACTTAACTTCAACTTCAAATAGCTTTTCTACAGCTGCTTTGATCTCTTTCTTAGTTGCATCTTTTGCTACTTTGAAAACGATCGTGTTCGCTTTTTCAGCAGCCATAGTGGCTTTTTCAGAGATGTGCGGTGCACGTAGAACTTTTAGTAGACGCTCTTCACGGATCATGCCAGCATCTCCTCAACTTGCTTAACTGCAGCAGCAGTCATTAGAACCTTGTCAAATGCGATTAGGCTCACTGGATCAATACCAGTTACGTCACGCACGTCAACTTTGTACAGGTTACGAGCAGCTAAGAATAGATTCTCGTCTACTTCGCCAGTCACGATAAGAACATCGTTCAGCTCAAGCTCTTTCAACTTAGCCGCTAGCTCTTTCGTTTTTGGTGCTTCAACCGAGAAGTTATCAACAACGATTAAACGCTCTTGACGAACTAACTCAGAAAGAATGCTTTTCATAGCGCCGCGGTACATTTTTTTGTTTACTTTAACGCTGTGATCTTGTGGTTTCGCAGCAAAAGTAACACCACCTGTACGCCAGATTGGGCTACGGATTGTACCAGCACGTGCACGGCCAGTACCTTTTTGACGCCATGGCTTAGCGCCACCGCCAGAAACTTCTGAACGTGTCTTTTGAGCACGAGTACCTTGACGAGCACCTGCTGCATACGCAACAACTACTTGATGTACAAGAGCTTCGTTGAACTCACGTCCGAAAGTAGTTTCGGAAACAGTTAGTGCGTTAGCACCTTTAACCATCAATTCCATTACTTACTCCTAGACGTTATGCTTTAATAGCTGGTTTGACGATCACGTTAGCGCCAGTTGCACCTGGGACTGCACCTTTAATAAGAAGCAGATTGCGCTCAGCGTCAACACGTACGATCTCTAGGTTTTGAGTCGTTACACGCTCAGCACCCATGTGACCTGCCATTTTTTTGCCTTTAAATACGCGACCTGGAGTTTGACATTGGCCAATTGAACCAGGAGCACGGTGAGACAAAGAGTTACCGTGAGTCATATCTTGAGTACGGAAGTTCCAGCGCTTAACAGCACCTTGGAAGCCTTTACCTTTCGATGTACCAGTAACGTCTACTTTCTTAATTTCGTTGAACAGTTCAACAGTCAGTTCAGCACCAACTTCGAACTCTTCGCCGTTTTCTAAACGGAATTCCCAAAGACCGCGACCAGCTTCTACACCTGCTTTCGCAAAGTGACCAGCTTCTGGCTTAGTTACGCGGTTAGCTTTCTTAGTTCCAGCTGTTACTTGAATAGCAGCATAGCCGTCAGTCTCAAGAGTTTTCACTTGAGAAACACGGTTCGCTTCAACCTCAACAACAGTTACTGGGATAGAAACGCCTTCTTCAGTAAATACGCGGGTCATACCCACTTTACGTCCGACTAGACCAATCATTCTTCTAATCTCCCTTAACCTAGGCTGATTTGAACATCAACACCAGCAGCAAGATCAAGACGCATAAGTGCATCAACAGTCTTGTCAGTTGGTTCAACGATGTCGATCAGACGCTTGTGAGTACGAATTTCGTACTGGTCACGTGCATCTTTGTTTACGTGTGGAGAGATAAGAACAGTGAAACGCTCTTTACGAGTAGGCAGTGGAATTGGACCACGAACCTGTGCGCCGGTACGCTTAGCTGTTTCAACGATTTCCGCTGTAGAAGCATCGATTAGTTTGTAATCGAAAGCTTTAAGGCGGATACGGATGCGTTGGTTCTGCATGAGACAGAGCTCCAATAAGTAAAAATTACACAAACAATATCGCCATTCGAACCTGCCATGGCGGGTGAATGTCGATTGATTTATGTGAAACCGTAGTACCCCGATTGGGCACATTGTCAGCTAATTAAATTAACTAAAGCTAATCCTATTAACTGCGAACATAAGCTGAGTATACGTTACCTCACCTGTGTTGCCACAAGCTTGCTCCTCGCTGCTCATTGGTTCACAACTGGCTTAACCAGTGGGGGTGCATTATACAGATCACAGATTGACTTGCAAGGGGGTGTTGGAAAAATAAACGAATGAGGCGAGAAACAAGAAACCTAGGTCAGTAGACCTAGGTTTCTTAACGATGACATCAGCATAAACATTAAACGTTATTGCGTTGACGGACCGCTTCAAATAAGCAAATCCCGGTCGCGACTGAGACATTTAAACTGGAAACACTACCTGCCATTGGGATTTTGATTAGATCATCACAAGTATCACGAGTTAAACGGCGCATACCATCGCCTTCAGCTCCCATGACAATCGCTAACGGACCAGTCAGCTTGCTATGATAAAGATCATGCGTCGCCTCGCCCGCTGTGCCAACAAACCAAACACCTTGCTCTTGTAGAGCACGCATCGTGCGCGCTAAGTTGGTCACACGCACTAAAGGAACGGTTTCTGCAGCACCACAAGCGACCTTACTTACCGTGGCCGTCATCGGTGCTGAACGATCTTTAGGGACAATCACCGCCGCCACACCAGCAGCATCTGCATTACGCAAACACGCACCTAAGTTATGCGGATCGGTCACGCCATCCAGTACTAGCAGCAACGGTCGTTCATGCTGACTTAATATTGCGTCTAGATCATGTTCGTTTAATGCTTTAGCTGGCTTGACTTTGGCTATCAACCCTTGGTGATTAGCACCTTGAGCTTTGTCATCCAGTGCCTTACGCCCCATCTCCTGAATGGATAGCCCTAAACGCTGCAATTCATTCAATACCGGAAGTAGCCGATCATCTTGACGACCTTTCAAAACATACACTTCAATGATACGGGCTGGCTCACGCTGCATCACAGCGTTGACCGAATGAATGCCGTAAATCAGTTCATTACTCATTACTTACCTATTTCGTTTTTGTCCGGCTCTTTGCCGTTTTAGAACGAGATTTCGCTTTACTGGCTTTATCAGACTTAGCGCGTTTACTTTTCGCTGAATCTGCGCTCTCTGATTTATCTGGACGCTTGGTTGGCTCAACCATTGGAACGGCTTTTCCACCACGCGTGCCCGCTTTTTTACTCTTGGCTTTTGCTTGCGCTTCTACTGCCCGCTTTTTGGCCGTTTTACCTTCGCCGCGTAGCTTACGACTTGTTTCGACTAATTCAAAGTCAATTTGTCGATCATCCAGATTCACCGATAATACTTTCACTTTCACCGCATCACCCAAACGATAAATATTACCGAATGACTCACCAATCAAACGTTGACCGATAGGGTCAAACTGATAATAGTCATTAGCCAAATTGGAGATGTGAACCAAACCATCGATATGTAATTCAGTGAGTCGAACAAAAAAACCAAATCCAGTCACATTGGCAATCACACCATCAAGCTCTTCACCGACATGATCTTGCATGTACTCGCACTTCAGCCAATCAGACACTTCTCGTGTTGCATCATCAGCACGGCGTTCGGTCATTGAACACTGTTGTCCATAAAAGTCCATCTCTTCAAACGAGTAGTGATAGCCTCCGGTTGGTGTCCAGCGATCTTGGGTCTGATGTTGTTCTTTAGCTATCAAATATTTGATTGCACGGTGTAAAAGTAAATCTGGATAGCGACGGATCGGAGAAGTAAAGTGCGCATAACGTTTTAATGCTAGACCAAAGTGACCTGCGTTATGGGCGTTATAGACAGCCTGCTTCATTGAGCGCAGTAGCATGGTTTGAATCAGCTCTTTATCTGCACGCTCACCGATTTGTTTCATCAGATTGGCGTAATCGGTTGGCGATGGCTCAAGCCCACCACTCAAGTCGAGTCCTAGTTCGCCCAAGAAGTCTCTAAAGCCCATTAAACGTTCTTCACCTGGTGGCTCATGCACTCGGAACAGAGCGGCTTCCTTGGCTTTTTCGACTAGCGATGCTGAGGCAATATTGGCGAGGATCATACACTCTTCAATCAGCTTATGAGCATCGTTACGGATCACTGGCTCAATGCTTTCGATCTTACGCTGGGCATTAAAGATGAATTTGGTTTCTACCGTTTCAAATTCAATCGCACCACGTTGATCACGAGCCGTTTTCAGCACCTGATACATGTTATGTAACTGTTCAAGATGAGGCACGACCGCTTGGTAGCGCTCACGCAGTTCTTCATCACCCTGCAAAATATCGTTAACTTTGGTATAGGTTAGTCGAGCATGAGAACTCATCACCGCTTCATAATGCTGATAATCGATGAGTTTGCCGCCATCAGAGATCGTCATTTCACACACCATGCATAACCGATCGACTTGTGGGTTGAGCGAGCACAGTCCGTTAGATAAAACTTCCGGCAACATGGGGACCACTTGCGATGGGAAATACACGGAGTTACCACGATTGGTCGCCTCTTTATCCAAGGCGCTGCCAGGGCGGACATAATAGCTCACGTCGGCGATGGCTACCCATAAACGCCAGCCCCCCTCTTTTCTAGCTTCACAATACACAGCATCATCAAAGTCACGGGCATCTTCCCCATCAATAGTCACCAAAGGCAATTGCCGTAAATCGACTCGACCTTGTTTGGCCTCTTCAGGGACTTCTTCTTTTAGTCCACTGACTTGCTTTAAGACTTCATCAGGCCATTCATGGGGAATTTGATGGGTGCGAATAGCGATTTGTGTCTCCATACCCGGTGCCATACTTTCACCCAGTACTTCTACAACCTTACCCATCATGCCTCGGGTACGAGTGCCACGATCGGTTACTTCAATCACCACCACATTACCCATCCGAGCGCCTTCGCGGTGTTCGGTTGGGATTAAAATATCTTTATGGATGCGCGAGTCATCCGGCACCACATACGAATAACCTTGTTCAAGGAAAAAACGCCCGACAATTTGTGCATTACGAGCTTCAAGGATACGAACCAAGCGCCCTTCTTTTCGGCCTCGTTTGTCGGTGCCAGTTGGCTGCACTAATACAAAGTCACCATGAATCAAGGTGCGCATTTGGTGGTGCGGCAGTAAAATATCGTTTTCTTTGTTTAGACCACCCTCTGGGCGAACCCAGCCATGGCCATCTTTATGACCAATAACATGGCCTTTAATCATTTCCAGTTTTTCTGGTAGGGCGTAACATTGACGACGCGTAAACACCAATTGACCATCTCGCTCCATCGCTCTGAGGCGGCGACGTAGACCTTCGTAATGATCCTCACCCGATAATTCAAGGGCGGCAAACAGATCGTTACGGTTCATGGGGACATTGGCTTTGGTTAGGAATTCTAAAATATATTCACGACTTGGGATCGGGTTATCGTAGTTATCGGCTTCGCGATCCGCAAACGGATCAGTATGGGTAGTATCAGACATAGGCAGACCTGCTTTTCTAGGAAGGTACATAAAGTATATCCTACTGTGTTCTTAAGCTTAATAGCTAATCCCAACCGGCAGAAGCGCAACAACTTTGTGTATTACGTGACCGGAATCAAGTTGTCACAATAAATAACGAAGAGTTGAATCGTGTGTATGATGACAGGATGTTGAGAGAAAGTGGTAAAGCGAGCGTTAAACGCTAAGTAGGAAATAATAAGAT
>NZ_WXWK01000020.1:0-24658 GCF_009904835.1 Vibrio sp. V33_P6A3T137
CCTAAGCGCATTACTCACTTGCAGGAAGAGGCGATACACCATGTCTTGCCCATTAAACGAGAAGAGCGGATATATCCGAGAGCAATAAAACCAAAGGCAAAGAAATACCCCAATAAAAAGAAAGCCAGTCAGCTTAACTGACTGGCATTAGCTTAATCAGCTCCTTTTTGGTTGATACGGATAGAATTACCCAAGAAAATTTACGCTTGCCAATCAAGAATCACTTTGCCGGATGCGCCGCTGCGCATAGCGTCGAAACCCTGTTGGAAATCATCGACCTTGAAATGGTGAGTGATGATTGGGGTTAAATCTAAGCCCGATTGAATAAGACTCGCCATCTTGTACCACGTTTCGAACATTTCACGACCGTAAATGCCTTTGATGACTAAGCCTTTAAAAATCACTTGATTCCAATCAATCGCCATCGATGAAGGTGGAATGCCCAGCAATGCCACACGTCCACCATGATTCATGGTTTGCAGCATTGAGCTAAACGCACTTGGCACTCCAGACATTTCAAGGCCGACATCAAAGCCTTCCGTCATGCCGAGTTCGTTCATCACATCTTCAAGCTTTTGCTCCGCCACGTTAACCGCTCGCGTTACACCCATTTTGCGCGCTAAATCTAGGCGGTATTCGTTCACATCGGTGATCACCACATGACGAGCGCCAACGTGTTTCGCCACCGCCGCCGCCATAATACCGATTGGACCCGCACCAGTAATGAGTACGTCTTCTCCCACTAAATCAAACGACAAAGCCGTGTGCACCGCATTACCAAACGGGTCAAAGATAGACGCAAGATCATCAGAAATACCATCGGGGATCTTAAACGCGTTAAACGCTGGTATCACTAAATACTCTGAGAATGAACCAGTGCGGTTCACCCCTACGCCAATGGTATTGCGGCAAAGGTGAGTACGGCCACCACGGCAATTACGGCAGTGACCACACGTAATATGCCCTTCACCAGAAACGCGATCCCCTATCTCAAAACCGCGAACTTCTTGACCAATACCAACCACTTCACCAACGTATTCATGACCCACCACCATCGGCACAGGGATGGTTTTTTGCGACCATTCATCCCAGTTGTAAATATGCACATCAGTGCCACAAATAGCAGTCTTTTTGATTTTAATCAGTAAGTCATTATGACCCAGCTCTGGCATATCCACTTCAGTCATCCAGATGCCTTGCTCGGGTTTTAACTTGGCTAATGCTTTGATTTTCATTTGATAAGCCCCATCTCTTGGCCGACTTCAATAAAGACGTCAATCGCTCTGTCGAGCTGCTCGCGACTGTGAGCCGCTGACATTTGTGTGCGGATCCGCGCCTGACCTTTTGGCACCACCGGGAAAGAAAAACCAACCACGTAAATGCCCTTCACTAATGCACGCTCAGCAAACTCAGCGGCCACTTTCGCATCACCCAGCATAATCGGGATGATCGCATGATCAGCGCCGCCCATGGTAAAACCTGCTGCTTCCATACGAGTACGAAAATGCGCTGCGTTGCTCCACAATTTATCGCGCAACTCACCACTCTCAGCTAACAGATCCAAGACACGCAAAGAAGCGGCCACAATCGCTGGTGCGACGGAGTTTGAGAACAGATAAGGACGTGAACGCTGGCGTAGCCAATCAATCACTTCTTTCTTACCGGAAGTATAACCACCAGAAGCGCCGCCCATGGCTTTGCCTAGCGTTCCGGTAATAATATCAATTCTGTCGATAACGTTATGATATTCATGCGTACCGCGGCCATTTGCGCCCATAAAGCCCACCGCATGGGAGTCATCCACCATCACCAAAGCATGATACTTGTCCGCTAAATCACAAATCGCTGGCAAGTTCGCCACTACGCCATCCATAGAGAAAACGCCATCTGTGACAATCAGTTTATGGCGTGCGCCCGCTTGATCAGCGGCAATCAGCTGCTGCTCCAACTCTTGCATGTTGTTATTGCTATAACGAAAACGCATCGCTTTACATAAACGAACGCCATCAATGATTGAGGCATGGTTTAACGCGTCAGAGATGATGGCGTCTTCTTTATCAAGTAACGTTTCAAATAACCCAGTATTCGCATCAAAGCACGAGGTATAAAGAATGGTATCTTCTTTGCCAAGGAAAGCAGACAGCTTCTCTTCAAGCTGTTTATGGATATCTTGCGTTCCACAAATAAAACGTACCGAAGCCATCCCGAAACCATGGGTCGCCATGCCTTGCTGGCCCGCTTCAATCAAAGCCGGATGATTAGCCAAACCAAGATAATTATTGGCACAAAAGTTAAGTACTTCTTGACCGGTTGAGATAGAAACCGCCGCTTGTTGCTGTGAGGTGATCACGCGTTCAGATTTATAGAGGCCTTCGGTTTTAACATCATCCAGCTGTTGGCGTATTTGTTGATAAAAATCACAAGACATTGCATTTTCCTTATTGGTTGCCGTTATCTCCAGCAGATTAGATAGTCAGTGTAATAGAAGCCTATGAATGGGATTATCTCGCTTTGCGGAAAAGCATTCATGAACTTAATTCACAAATAGACTTCATTGACTAATAACTAGCGACCAATGTACTCAACCATCGCATAAGAGCAAGCGATACCGCTCGACGAACGCCATCAGAATAAAAAAGCCTGAAGACACAAAGCATCTTCAGGCTGACTCGATGACTAAAAAACACGCAAGAGGTTAAAAGTTAAAAGTTAAAAGTTAAAAGTTAAAAGTTAAAATATTGCAGTCCATTACCAGGAGCCAACAACGTTTGTGAAATATAGCGATGAGTCGCCGTGGTTGGATGGGTGACATCCCAAAATACAAATTTATCTGAACCATCACGAGCACAGGTATTGGTGATCGGGTGACGATATAAATAATCTGCTGCAGAAGAACGGGTGAGATTCAAGCAGGGTTCACTGGCATTGGTAAAACCATGCTTTTCAGGTTCAGCGACCATTGAATCAAATAATGCATGAGTATCAAAGAGATGAATCGCGTAACCTTGTACGATATATTGCGCGGTTAGCTGCTTTAAAATGGTATTCAATGCGGTAATTTTACCGCGAATTAAATCAATTTCCGCCGGTGTCGAATAGGTAAACTGCGGTGCTTTAGTCACATCTGGTAGCGTCATCATTAAAATATTTTGCGCCCCCGATTGCGTTAAACGTTGTAACGCTGTCGTAAAGTCTGCCTCAACCTCAGCAACATCGCGGTTATAATTCATAAAATCATTCAAACCAAAGACCAAAGTATATAAGGTATTTTCTGGACGGTAATTTTGTGCTTTACCCATGTACTGTAAATAAGAATCTACTTGCCCAGTGACACCGGTTAAAGCCACGTACTGATTAGCCCCAGCTGCACCACCAACCGCCCAGTTATAGACCGGCATGTTTTTAGACTGAGCAAGGTACTCTGTCCATACCAACCCATTAGAAAAATGCCCTAAAAACCAACTATTTGGATTCGGAAAACGCCACTGAGCGGCATTAAAAATATTGCCCGTATCCGATAAGCTATCACCAAACGCGACAATCTTGTTGATTTGATTAGCCTGCATCACAGGATCATTCGACCAAATCGTATGATTTAAAGATAAACGATTATCCGCCGCATAAAAGGTAATATCCGCATTATCATGGTTAATGCTTAAAGTGTGTTCGCAGCGCTGACGAATGGTATTTTGTGAGGTCTGAGTATAAAACATATTTTTTAACCCGACCGAGCTCCACCAGTAACCTTCCAAGGTAAAATAACTGCCGTCATTATTTGTCGCCCACTGCCAATCGGTTGCAGGATCATTACGACTATGACTCGTGCGATACCAGCAACGCACATAGGTATAAGTTTGTCTACCTGTAGGAGCCACTGAATAATTTGACTGCGCAGCTTCAGGAATAGCAAAAGTAGGCATAACCGATGTACCAATAGGTAAAGTTACACTTAAAAGAAAAGCTAATATATTCATATTCATACCTTAAACAATTCAATAAATGAATAAATAATGGTTAATTATCTTCCTGATGAATCAAAACATATTAGCTCAAATTATATTTCAAAGGGTAGTCAATAATAAAAATTGTGGCACTAAGGTCAAATTCGTCGTTCATTTATCTTCATATCGACACTATCCGTTCTATAAAAAATAAAAATAACCACATTATTATCAATGGCTTAACCCAGCGCCCATTAACTCAATTCGTTTATTTTGTGATCTTATTTCAATAAAAATACTAATTATAATTATTTTCTTTTCTGTTTAATTATTTTGCGCTATACGTGATCCAGTCATTCGCTGTATTTATGAATATTAGCGCAGTGACACTGTTGATATATAAAATGCTCGCGATTGACTATGCGATATAACTAAATCACTGAGCACTATAGCTTTAAGTAAGCTAAGTGATCAGAAATAAAATATCGGATGATCAACCTGCAAAAATATCGCTCAAAAAGGACAGGGCAAATGATAAAAAAAAACCAATTAAAACGTTACGTTAAACTAGGTACAATAGCGATTGTCGCCGGTAGTGCGACTTCCGCGATGGCTCACCCAACGCTGGCATTTGATGAAGCGAATATTCCTACTCGTTACATTGTCAAATTTAAGCAAGATGAACAGCCATTCTCGATGGCCAATAACCCATTCTGGGGCCCACGAATTGGTCAGCAAGCTCTATTATCACAGGTACAAGCCAGTGATATTGAACCTATTGGTCATGATGCTTTATACAGTGCGAAACTTGCAGAAGAGCGCGTTGAAGCCCTCCGTTCACGCCCAGATGTCGAGTATGTAGAAATCGACCCACCGCGTTTTTTAATGAGCGAAACCACACCTTGGGGTTACTTTGCCGTTAAAGCCGATCAGTTAGAGGATAGTCAAGCTGGCAATCAAACCATCTGTATCATTGATTCTGGTTACGACCTCGCCCATAACGATTTGAGCGGTAACCGAGTCACAGGGACGAACGATCGTGGAACTGGGCAATGGTACATTCCGGGTAGCAGCAATGCCCATGGCACCCATGTCGCGGGTACGATTGCCGCCATCGCCAACAACGAAGGTGTAAAAGGCTTACTACCAAATCAAAATGTTAACCTACATATTGTCAAAGTATTCAATGAATCCGGTTGGGGCTATTCATCGACGCTCGTGCGAGCGATTCAAACCTGTGCGGATAATGGGGCAAAAATTGTCAACATGAGCTTAGGGGGTAGTCAATCAAGCCGCACCGAACAAAATGCAATGAATGCATTGTATGAACAAGGAGTATTAATGATTGCCGCTGCGGGTAACTCCGGTAATACCGCACACAGTTATCCTGCCTCTTATGATTCAGTGATGTCTGTCGCTGCCGTCGACAGCAATTACGATCATGCTTCGTTCTCTCAAGCCACTAACCAAGTAGAAATCGCTGCGCCTGGAGTTGCCGTACTCTCTACCGTCAGTGTAGGTGAAGGGGTTTTATCAACAATAATCACTGAAGATCGTGATTATTTTCGCCGTGGCGTCGTGCCACATAATCGCTTAAATAATAATGGCTTTGGTTTTGAATCGGCACCGATTGCGGGGCAATACACCGCACCTTTAGCGTTATGTGATACGAGCTCTGGTCGCTATCAATGTGGCGATATGCGTGGCAAAATTTGTCTCACTGAACGAATCGCTAATGAAACGCCATCCGTTCGTCCAGAAATTAATGCTGTTGCAGCCTGTAACAATGCTGGCGCGTTAGCAGCGATTGTCTACAGTAATCAGCAACGTCCTGGCCTCCAAAACCCGTTTGTTCTCGATCAATACGACACTCATCCGTTATTGTCTGTCAGTGTTAATCGTAACGTAGGGCAAGAATTGGCGGCTTTAGTCGGGCAAGACATTACCGTATCCACTCGTACCGGTGAAGATTATCAGTACTATAATGGAACTTCGATGGCAACACCGCACGTTTCAGGCGTTGCAGGCTTAGTGTGGAGTTATCATCCACAGTGCTCTGCAAAACAAATCCGCCAAGCATTAACTCAAACCGCTCTGGATTTGGATGTCCCGGGTCGAGATAATCGCACTGGCTACGGGTTAGTGAATGCACTCGCAGCGAAAAACTATTTGGATGCGGGGTGTAATGGTCCGCGAGGTTAATTCCTCTCGTTAGGCTTAAAATGTCAGGTCGTCAAACGGCGCGATCCCCTTGATTTACTGTCCATGTTGTCTTGGGGATCGTTATTTTCAAAACATAAACGATGATAAGACGACACCCTATCCAAACCTCTAAAAGTCGCAGGCAGGGTGAACAAAGAGAAACCAACACCGCTGCAGCTTTAAAGAGGCAGAGGATATTGATTAAGGAAGAGAGGCCATTATGTTAGCATCCTTACTATTGATAATAACCAGCTTATCACCACTCCCCACTGCCACTCAGACCAATTTTCTTGCGGAGGATAGCACCATCGAACAAAATCAATCTACGTCACGTTTTTATGTCAAATACCATACTGATAAAAAAGCCGTGGCGCTCGAATTACTAAAAAGTTTGGAACTGACCTTAATTGATAGCTTCGATGACCAACAGGTGCTCGTCATCGAAGGTGAATCATCGATTGTCGAATTACTCAACGATAGTCCATCGATTGAATATACGGAACCCGTTCCTATTCGCTCCCTTTTTTAATGATTAGCGGGTGATTGAGGAAGGGGATTACATCACCTTTCATATAAATAATGACTAATTAATCAATGGCATATATCCCACACTGCATTCTCCCTACAAAATCTCTGGCACAAGTCACAAAAGTAAATATTAATAATGATACATAGCGACGATTTGGTTATTAATCTGCCAAAATGATGCGCTTTTTCAAAATAACCGCATTGCACTCTGTAAAGTAAACAACCATATTGCCGATGATTTCGTCTCTGTGTTGCCACGAGAAAAAATGAACCGATCACTATTGTTAAAAGTACTGTTGTTAAAAGCGGTAAGCAAAACCAATCCTCCTTCCTAAGTTGGGAGTTGAGGTTAATATTATTAACACTTAATTAGATAAGCACAGGCACTATGCTTAACACCAAACTTATCAGTCTACTTCCTGATCTTGCGACGTTTATACTGGTCGTCAACGAAGGCAGTTTTACTGCTGCTGCTCATAAGCTTGGGGTCACTCCCTCAGCGCTCAGTAAACTGATCACTCGCTTAGAGCTGGCTCTCAATGTCAAACTGTTTGAGCGTACCACGCGAAAATTAATGATCACTCAAGCCGGGCAACGGGTTTACGACCAATGCTTAGTGATGATTAACGCGGCTCAACAAGCCGTTGACTTATCTGATGCTGATCATAGTGAGCCATCCGGTTCACTGACCGTCGCCGCCCCTGAAGCTTTTCTGCATTCGGTGCTGCAGCCTTTTGTACTGCCTTTTCTTAAGCAATATCCTTATATCCAATTAAAACTACGCGCCGCCGATGGTGAAATCGATTTATTTCGACATAATATTGACGTCGCCTTTAAGCTGACCGATAAACCCGATGAAAATTTAGTGATGCGTGAACTCTGTAAAACAAATTTGGTGCTATGCGCTAGCCCAGATTATCTTCAGCAACGTGGAGTACCCGCTCATCCCACTGAACTCATCGAGCACGACTGTCTCTATTTAGCTGAAACCGAACGCGATCATATTTGGGATTTTCTTAAAGAGGATGAATTTCATACCGTTGCTGTCACCGGTCGATACGCAGTCAATCAATCCCAAATCCGCTTAAATGCGGTAAAAAGTGGCTTAGGGATTGGTATCTTTCACGATTTTGTAGTTCAAGATGCCATCGCCGAGGGAAAAGTGGTGCAACTACTGCAAAACTGGACGATAAAAAGTAACTACCACGGAGCGATTGCCATGCAATATGCTCAAACTAAGTACATGCCAGCGCGCTTAAGAGTTTTCATCGACTTTGTCTTAGCCCATTTAAAACCCAAATTAACCATGCCGACGCCCGAATAAATCAAGCCCAAGCAATGAGCTTGGGCTTGATGATAACAAAAGGTAAATCGTTAGCGTCTTCGATGGTATTCCATACGTAATTGATCAACTTCTCTCAAGGTGAGCTTAGCTTGAGCTAACTGACCGCTGTCAAGTTCATGACTCAACCGATCCAACACCGCTATTAGCTTAGTGAATCCCTCTTGATAAACATCATGTCGACGAGGAGGATATTGACCTTGTTGGGCTTTATTTACTAACTCCGTTAACTTAGTGACAGGGACTTGCATTTCTTGCACGGTTTGCGCGCTCGCCGCCTGAGAAAATTCAGCCCTCATTTGACGCATCACTTGGCGCAAATCGACATCCGCTGCCCATACTTGACTACTCAACAGTAATCCGATTGTTAACCACACACTCGATTTAATGATCCTTTTTTGCATCACTGGCTTCCTTGTTATTATCGTATTAGTTATTTGCTATTTGCTATTTGCTATTTGCTATCCAAGACTTCTACTGCACCATTATAGTCAATGCTTGAAAAAAGTGACGTCACCAAAAGTCGAAAACCACTCATGGATCGATACGACTTATCCCAACACATCATTAACGATAGTAATCCTGATATTCGCTAATTCTGGCTCTTCCTCTTAATGCTAAAAAATCCAAAAACTGTACAGGAGTATGAGTAATCACTTTAGCGCTATCCATCGCTAAGCTGTCTAACAACTCACTGGCTAATGTCAGGTTACCAACATCATGACAAAAATGGGCGTCACTGCCTGTGGTCAACCAAGCACCGTGTTTTTTGGCTTGTTCAGCGATTTGATAACAACGATCAACACTGCCCACTCGACTATGGCCTTTTAGGGTACTGTTATTAATTTCTATCGCCACATGATGCTCCGCAGCACAAGCGACGACCGCCGCGAAATCAAAATCAAAATTCGGATTCCCCAAATGGCCGAGCGCATCCACTCGACCACTTTTGATGGTATTGATTAACGCTTGGGTATGGGTTGCTTTATCTCTGGGTTTAAATACGGGCTCATGAAAGCTGGCGATCACCCAATCGAGATTTTGATCAACAGAAGGATGGAGATCGATCTCTCCTTGAAGATTAAGTATATTCGCCTCAACGCCACGTAATATCGCCACATCATGAAGAAATCGCGGCAAAATACGTTGGTTGGAAAAAAACCAGTAATGGGGAGCGCCCGGCATCGAATGGGCATGGTCGGTGGTGCAAAACATCGACAGCCCTTTCTCCTGAGCCGCTTTGGCATTTTCAATCAAGGTACTATAAGCGTGACCACTGGCGTAGGTATGGGTATGAGTATCGACGGCAAGTTTCATAATCAACTCCCTTTATTTAGTGAGCTTACAGTTTACCAGCCCCGCCCTCGGCTTACCAATCAACTGCCATACGAGTTCGCTACGAATCTATTGCTCTATCCAATTCCTACTCAATAAAGTCAGGTTAGATTCACACAATCGATCAGCCACCTTGGCAAGTCAATCGACGTGAACAATACTTACTCCATTGCATAGCTTAGGGCATCGTCATGGTGAAGCGTTATTTCTCTCTCAGCATACAAATCAGCACACTATTTATGGTGTTAGTGAGCTTGATTGGTATCACTCTTATTTCCATCAGTTATTACCATTCACGTCAACTGATGGGTAATATCGCGGATAATATCAGCCATGAAAATAGCACAAAGGTTGAAGTTGCCTTTCAACAAAGTATTACTCCTATTTTAACCACTCTCGATTTTATGGCATTAAGTCATTTTATTGAAATGGAGCAACTACCAACGGAAAATTCTCATTTTTTAGCTTCACTACGTTTAGTGTTTGAACGCAATGATAATCTTGTCGCCCTCTATTTTGGTAATCACAAGGGTGATTTCACCATGATTCGTCCACTCTTCAACCCACAAACTCGATTACGCTTTCAAGCACCTGATCAGGCTACGCTATTCATTAATCAAACTAGAACCAATGGGCAAGATACGGTTATTTTCTTAGATAACGATTTTCAGACCATTGATCGCCGTGAACATGGTAACAATACCTTTGATCCGCGTGAGCGTCCTTGGTATCAAAATGCCCATGAGGATGGTCAGATTCGTTTAACGGACCCCTATTTTTTCCACTTTCTACAAACTTTTGGAGTGACTCTTTCACGTCGTTCAAGGGATAACAGCACTGTAGTCGGCGCAGACTTCACTCTTGATAGCTTATCTCAACAATTGGCGACGATTGCTTACTCGGCTAACACTCAATTAGCCTTATTTGATCAACAGTTTCGTCTTTTAGCCGAACATAATAGTCCATTATCATTAACCGATGATGCGTTGATCACCCATCAAAAATTATCCACCAGTGTCTTTGCCGGTGTAGCACAACGTGTTACCCAACAAGCGATATTTAGCGATGTGGCTTTTAATGGGCAAACCTGGTCGGTTACCTTAATCCCCATTGCATTAAGTCCACACGTTCAATTATCGTTAGCTCAAGCAACCCCCCAAAAGGAACTTCTTGCCGCATTGCTCAGTATGCGTAATCGACAAATTGGGGCCGCTTTTATGATGCTCGGCTTAGGTTTCATTATCGTTTGGTTTGTTGCTCAGCGTCTTGCTCGTCCCCTCAGTAACTTAGTTGTCCAAACCGATAATATCTCTCGCTTTGATTTCCAAAAAACTCGCTATCCGAAAAGCATCATTAAAGAAGTAGCGGATTTAACGAAATCCATCGAATTAATGGAACATACCTTACATGATTTACTGCGCTTGCTGCGTGATACCGCCTCTAACCAAGACTTTGAGGTATTTGCAAAAACGATTACTCATCAAAGCTATTTGATCACCAAAGCTGAAACGATTTTGCTCTATACCTACAACCACGAGCAGCAGCATTTCACCACGGCGGCCAATCATGCGATCATTCCGTTTAAAATTGATATTAATTCACTGGTACAAAATACACCTTGGTTATTGGCTGAACTTCGCCAAGGACAAACGGTACATTTGAATCGCAACGACAATGTGTTGTTCCCACTGAAAGAGCAGCTCTATAACAGCGACATTTATCTCTTCCCGCTGCTCAATAAATCACGCCAATTGATTGGTGTGTTGAATTTAGGTTACGAACGCGCCATCACTAAAGCTCAAGCGGATAAACATGCGTTCCTGCGTGAAGTGCTTAGTTTTGCTGAAATTGCCAAAGATAATATTGATAAAATGCAGCAACAAAAGCAGATGCTTAATGCGTTTATCACTTTGATCGCTTCGGCGATTGATACTAAATCGCCCTATACCGGCGGTCACTGCCAACGAGTGCCTGAATTAACCAAAATGCTCGCTAAAGCTGCCACTAAAGATAAGCGCTATTTTCCTGATTTCACCTTATCAGCCGAGCAGTGGGAAGAATTAATGCTCGCCGCTTGGATGCACGATTGCGGTAAAGTCACCACTCCCGAATTCGTAGTCGACAAAGCCACTAAGCTTGAGACCATTTATGATCGGATTCATGAAGTACGCATGCGCTTTGAACTACTGAAAACGCAAGCTGAAGCTGACTATTGGCAAGGGCTCGCTACCGGAGGCGACCCTGATTTACTTAAAAAAACGCTCTCTGAGCAACAGCAAGCCCTTGATGATGATTTTGCCTTTGTCGCACAGTGCAACATCGGCAGTGAATCAATGACGGATCAAGATATCGCCCGTCTTGAACAGATTGCTCAACGGCAATGGAAGCGTACCTTAGACGATCAGATTGGTATTTCTTGGTTAGAAGCACAGCGCCACACCAACAAGCCCAATTTACCGGTGATGGAAAACGTGCTCGCCGATAAAATCGTTCACCAGATTCCGTGGGATAGCGATCCGCTAGCCACAATAGAACAAGAAGGCTTTGTGCTTAAGCCCAAACCGCTGCGCTATAACCGAGGTGAGCTGTATAACCTCAGAGTGCGCCGCGGCACCTTAACCGAAGAAGAGCGGTTTATGATTAACGATCACATTGTACAAACCATTGTGATGCTAAAACGGCTTCCCTATCCTGAGCACCTCAAGCAAGTGCCTGACATTGCAGGTGGTCACCATGAACGTATGGACGGTAAAGGCTATCCACGAGGATTAAACGAACAGCAACTGTCGATTCCTGCGCGGATCATGGCGATTGCTGATGTGTTTGAAGCGCTGACCTCTAGCGATCGTCCCTATAAAAAAGGCAAGAGTCTGGAAGAAGCCATGCAAATCATGACGACGATGGCCACCAGTGGGCATATTGATCCTAAACTCTATCTGCTCTTTTTAGAACAACACGTGTATCTCGATTATGCACAACAGTTTCTAACCAACATTGAATTTACCAGCTTTGACCCCTCATCCTACATCACGACCGTAAAAACCTATTTACGAGATAGCGTTAATATTTAATCGATTGCGCTATCAATAGTTGATGTGTGTCAAATTGTCGTAGACAATACCCTCCTCGCTTAATCACGCTAGCCAGCGTGATTAAGCCATACCTTACGACTTGGACGTATCGCCTCAAGTGGTCAGGTATATCGGTTTTGACGATACCAACAATAGTCAAAACCTACTTTTTATTTTGGTATTGCGCTGCTAGGGTTGGCGCATGCTAAGTACCTCGTTTTTAAGGGAAAGATGATGGTAATACCTGAAAACAGTTGCATCGTAATTTTTGGTGCATCGGGCGACCTAACTTATCGAAAGTTAGTGCCTGCTCTGTATCATTTATATGCAAGTAAGCAACTACCTGAATCCTTTACTATTTTAGGTGTCAGTCGTACAGAGTACAGTGACGATTCTTATCGTGAAAAATTAAAACGCTCACTGCGTGAATTAGAGCAAACCGAGCCAGCTATTCTTGATGCCTTTTGTGAACATCTTCACTATCAAGCACTTGATACGTCCGACATGGACGATTATGCCAAACTCTCAACGCGTTTGACTGAGCTCGCCGAACAGTATCAACAACAGCAACGCAATACCTTATTCTATCTCGCCACCCCACCGAGTTTATATGGCGTCATTCCTGCCTGTCTCGCGGCTCATGGCTTAAATGATGAACAAGACGGCTGGAAGCGCTTGATCATCGAAAAACCCTTTGGTTACGATTTGCAGTCAGCTCAAGCGCTCGATATTGAAATTCATCGTCACTTTGCTGAGCACCAGATTTATCGCATTGACCATTATTTGGGTAAAGAAACGGTGCAAAACCTGCTGGTATTCCGTTTTGCCAATGGCATGTTTGAACCCCTTTGGAACCGTAATTTTATTGATTACGTCGAAATCACTGGCGCGGAATTTTTAGGGGTTGAAGAGCGTGGCGGCTATTATGATGGCTCTGGCGCTGTGCGGGATATGTTCCAAAACCACTTACTGCAAGTCTTGGCGATGGTCAGCATGGAACCACCCGCAGAAATCAATGCCAACTCTATCCGTAATGAAGTAAACAAGGTTTTACAAAGCTTACAACCTCTTTCAGAGGCGGATTTACGCAATAACCTCGTACTGGGTCAATATACAGAATCAGAGATTCGTGGTCAGTTCCTGCCCAGTTATCGAGACGAGCCGGGCGTTGCCGATGATTCACGCACTGAAACTTATGTTGCGCTGAAAATGTTCATCAACAACTGGCGTTGGAATGGGGTTCCGTTTTATGTGCGCTCTGGCAAACGCCTGCCAACCCGCGTGACCGAAGTGGTTATTCACTTCAAACGTACCCCCCACCCAGTGTTTGGCCAAAATGCCCCTGACAATAAGCTGATCATTCGTATTCAACCGGACGAAGGCATTCAAATGAGCTTTGGCTTAAAAGAACCGGGCGCTGGATTTAAAGCCAAAGAAGTGTCGATGAACTTTCATTACACCTCACTGGCCGAAACCAAAATGCTCACCGCTTATGAGCGCCTTTTACTGGATGCGCTCAATGGTGATGCGACCTTATTTGCTCGCACCGATGCGGTGGAAGCGTGCTGGAAGTTTGTGCAACCAATCCTCGATTTCAAGCAAGATCCACAAGCATTGTTTGGTTATGCCTGCGGCACCTGGGGACCGATAGAAGCCGATCAACTACTGGAACGAGATGGCCGCGCATGGCGTTTCCCTTGTAAGAATCTCACTGACACGGATTACTGCGAACTATGATCAATCATAAAATTTTTCAAACACCACAGCAGGTGGTGGATACGCTGGCAGATGAGATGCTGCGCTATAGCCAGCAGAACCAACCAGTACATATCTCCCTTTCTGGCGGTAGCACGCCAAAAATGCTCTTTCAACGACTCGCAAGTGCGCCCTACGCTGAAGCGATTGATTGGCAAAACCTGCATTTTTGGTGGGGTGACGAACGCTGCGTTGCAGCGGATGACCCAGAAAGCAACTATGGCGAAGCCAATGCGTTACTCTTTAGCCAAGTGGCGATCCCTGCACAAAATATTCATCGTATTCGCGGTGAAGCGGATCCACACACCGAAGCTGAGCGCTTTGCCGCTGAAATGCTGCAATGCATCACCAGCGAGAACGGTACTCCCGTCTTCGATTGGATATTACTTGGCGTCGGTGCCGACGGTCATACGGCGTCACTGTTCCCTGACGTGACGGATTATCATGACCCACATTTATCGGTGGTGGCAACTCAACCTCAATCAGGTCAGTTACGAGTATCGAAAACCGCCAAAGTTTTACAAGCGGCGAAACGGATCAGCTATCTTGTGCTTGGCGCAGGCAAAGCAGATATCGTCCATGAAATTCACACTACTCCTGCGGATGAGTTACCTTATCCAGCAGCAAAAATTCAGTCGACAACGGGTGAAACCGAGTGGTTTTTAGATTTAGACGCAGCGAAAAAGATTGCGTAAAGGAGAGAAATAAATGAAAGGTGATATTGGTGTAATCGGCCTAGCAGTAATGGGCCAAAACCTAATTCTCAACATGAACGATCACGGCTTTAACGTGGTGGCTTATAACCGTACCACCGCGAAAGTGGATGAGTTTTTACAAGGCCCAGCCAAAGGCACCAAGATTGTCGGTGCTTACTCACTACAAGACTTAGTCGATAAGCTCGCCACGCCTCGCAAAGTCATGCTGATGGTCCGTGCTGGAGATGTGGTGGATGCATTTATCGATCAATTAGTTCCTTTACTCGATAAAGGTGACATCATTATCGACGGTGGTAATACCAACTTCCCAGACACCAACCGCCGTGTGGCCGCGCTACGCGAAAAAGGCATTCACTTCATTGGTACTGGCGTATCGGGTGGTGAAGAAGGCGCGCGCTTTGGCCCATCAATTATGCCCGGTGGCGCACCAGAAGCTTGGGAAGCGGTCAAACCGATTTTCCAAGGTATTTCAGCCAAAACTGAAGCCGGTGAACCTTGTTGTGATTGGGTAGGCAACGATGGCGCTGGTCACTTCGTGAAAATGGTTCATAACGGTATCGAATACGGTGATATGCAGCTCATCACTGAAGCTTACCAGTTTATGAAAGATGGCTTGGGAATGGACCACGACGAGATGCAAAAAGTCTTCGCCGAGTGGAACAAAACTGAACTTGATAGCTATTTGGTGGAAATTACCGCCGATATTCTTGGCTATAAAGATCAAGATGGCCAACCATTAGTGGAAAAAATCCTTGATACCGCTGGTCAAAAAGGCACGGGTAAATGGACGGGGATTAATGCCTTAGACATGGGTATTCCACTGACGCTCATCACTGAGTCCGTATTCTCTCGCTGCTTATCCGCACTTAAAGAGCAACGTGTTGCAGCGGAACAACTGTTTGCAAAAACCATCACTCCAGTGGAAGGTGATAAACAAGAATGGGTTGATGCGCTTCGTCAAGCCTTGTTGGCATCGAAGATCATCTCTTATGCGCAAGGCTTTATGTTGATGCGTGAAGCCTCTAACGAAAACGGATGGGACCTTAACTACGGCAACGTAGCATTGATGTGGCGCGGTGGCTGTATTATTCGTTCCGCTTTCCTCGGTAATATTCGTGATGCGTTTGACGCCAATCCAGACATTGCTTTCTTAGGCTCTGATGCTTATTTCAAAGGCATTTTGGATAACTGCCTTGGCGCATGGCGTAAAGTGGCAGCGAAATCAATGGAAGTCGGCATCCCGATGCCGTGCATGACCTCAGCACTCACTTTCCTCGATGGCTATACCACCGCTCGTTTACCAGCGAACTTGCTGCAAGCTCAGCGTGATTACTTTGGCGCACACACTTATGAGCGTATTGATCGCCCACGTGGTGAGTTTTTCCATACTAACTGGACTGGTACTGGTGGTGACACCGCTTCCACGACATATGATGTCTAAACGATTGGCTAGCGAAAGGGTTGACTACTGATAAATTCATCCTTAGTATCTACGCCTAAAAAACAAGCATCAAGGAGGATGTTAACTGAGTTAACATCCTCTATTTTTTAGACTCCAACATCAACATTGAGATCCAACGATGACCATTAACAAGTTCTATGTATTTGTCCCACAGGCAGTGGAAGAAGACGCACATACGGAAAGTGAAGTGCAATCAGCAATGGAAGCTCAACGTCAAGCATTGGTAAAACAAGCGCAACAACAAGGCGCACTGGCTTAATCAATAAGCAGAGCCAGCTCATTGCTCGCTCTGCTTACCTCTCTTTACTTACTCTTCACGTTTATCTATACCTAAATCACTTGGAGTTGCAGGTAGGACGGGAATATCACTATAAAACAATATCCTGCCAGTCATGACTAGCAAAGTAATCCGCTAAATGATCGATCAATGCCCTGACCGCCGGTGATAAATGTCGCCTTGACGGATACAAAGCATAAATCGACATGGTTTTTGGCTGCCAGCCAGCTAAAACCGATACCACCTCACCTTTTGCTAACGCACCACTGGTTAAATACGTTGGCTGCAACGCGATACCCATGCCATGCACGGCAGCATGCAGCAAAGTGGTCGCCTCATTGGCGGTCAAGCGGCAGCTCACTTCCACTGATTGTAATACCTCATCTTGCGTGAGATGCCAAATATGTCGCTCGAAATTTTTATATCCTAAACAAGCGTGTTGAGCGAGATCGCTCGGCTGGGTGATCGCCGGATGCGCAGCTAAATAACTGGGCGCAGCCACTAATATCGACTCACATTTTGCTATCGGGCGACCAATTAGCGAGGGATCCGGATCGGCGGCAATCCGAATCGCCAAGTCAATCCGCTCAGCAATCAGATCTGCCGTTTTATCTTGCACATCAATATCGACCTCAACTTGCGGATACTTGGCGAGGAACGGCTTTACCGCCGGAATTAACTGCGCAAAACCAAATGACATGCTGGTCGCAATCCGAATTTTTCCCGCTAAGGACTGACTATCCATCAGTTGATGTTCTAACTGCTGAGCTTGCTCTACCCAGAGTTTAATCGCCTCTAAACACTGCTCTCCAGCAGTGGTTAACGACACCTTACGTGTGGTTCGATTCAGTAATCGCGTTTGTAACCAGCTTTCCATGGTTTCAATGTGCCGAGTCACCATCGGCCGCGAAATATCCAGTCGATCGGCTGTGGCTGTGAAGCTTTGCGTAAGCGCAACGTCGAGAAATACTTGAGCCGCGGTCAGTTTATCCATCGTATTAGTTCGAATTAAGAAACAATGATGTCAATTATTAGCTATATATCCGAACAAGTCTAATTCGTATGATAGCTCCCGAACCGATAACCCACTTTCGATACTCTATTTTAGGATAAATAATCATGAAAAAACTGACTCTACTGACCGCAACTACACTGATCAGCAGCACTGCATTTGCGGCGCAGCAACCTTTAACACTGGACGTTTACAACGCCGATGGCAATAGCTTTCATGTAAACTCAACCTTAGTTTACGGCGCAACAGAAGCCATGGTGATCGATACTGGCTTTACCAAAGCCGATGCCTTACGCATTGCCGCTAAAGTCATCGATTCAGGCAAAAACCTAACCACGATTTTTATTAGCCAAGCGGATCCTGATTACTATTTTGGCGCGGAAGTATTGCATGAGCTATTCCCTGATGCGAAAGTCCTCACCACTCCGGGAGTGCGCGCGACAATTGAAGAAAAGCTGGATGGTAAATTAGCATTCTGGGCTCCGAAAATGGGCACTAACGCGCCAGTGAAGCCGGTATTGCCTACCGCTTATCATGGTAAAACACTGACGATTGATGGACAAACTATTGAGATCCACGATGCTGAAGGTGAGCTAGCCCATCGCCCTTACTTATGGATCCCAGCCAACAAAGCCATTTTGGGCAATGTGGCGGTCTACGGTAACGTTCACCTATGGATGGCCGATGCGCAAAGCGATGCGAGCCGTCAAGCGTGGGCACAGCAGCTTGAGCGCATGCAAGCCTTAAAACCAGAAGTGGTGATCCCTGGTCACATGATTGCCGGCACTCCATTAGATGCCTCAGCGATTAGCTTTGCTCAGCGCTATTTAACGGATTTTGCTAAAGCGAAACAAACCAGTAAAGATAGCCAACAATTAATCAAACGCATGCTTAAGCTTTACCCTGATGCCGGTTTACCAATGGCATTAGAGATTGGCGCGAAAGTACATATGGGTGAAATGCAATGGTAAAGGTACACTACTTTTTTGACCCAATGTGTGGCTGGTGTTTCGGTGCTAGCCCACTGCTAGAAACACTGGCTGAAATGCCGACTATCACACTCAAGTTACATCCGGGTGGGATGTTGCCACGCTCCGAATTGGCCGCCGAGTTTCGAGCGCATATATTAGAGGCAGACCAACAGATTAGCCTGGTGACTGGACAAGTTTTTGGTGAAGCGTACCGCTCGCGAATTGCCAGCCAGCAGCCGCTCATCGTTGACTCTTACCTTACCGCTCAGGCGATCATCGCCGCTGAGGAATTACAAGGCCTAGGGTTTGCGATGCTGAAAAAAATTCAGCAAGCCCATTATCAGCTAGGATTAACCGTTGCCGAGCCAGAAGTATTGACTCAGTTAGCAAGCCAATTAGGTATTGAGCACGATAAATGGCACAACGCCATGCAGCAAGCCAAATCTGATTTACCAGCCACGATTGCCAATAGCAAACAACTGATGGCTCAGTATCAATTACGGGGATTTCCATCGATGATGATTGAATTGGCAAATGGACAGTGGCGCTCGGTACAGCCGAGTGCCTACTATGGTAAACCTGAAGCGTGGCAAGCTTTTTGGCAGTCAATGCTAGCTGCCTGATCCTAGCCAGATTCTCTTAACCTCTAGCCATAGTGCTACTAAAAAAATAGCCCCCAGATTTGGGGGCTATTGACGTTTACAGATTAAATCAATCAATGATTATAATAGATCAAAACGATCGGCATTCATCACTTTGCTCCAGGCAGCAACGAAGTCATGCACAAACTTTTGTTGGTTATCTTGTTGCGCATAAATCTCAGCGTAAGCACGTAAAATCGAGTTTGAACCGAAGACTAAATCGACTCGGGTTGCCGTCCATTTAGCCTGACCCGTTTTGCGGTCACAAATCTCATACGAGTTACGCCCCGTCGGTTTCCATGTATAACGCATGTCGGTTAAATTAACGAAAAAGTCGTTACTTAATACGCCCACGTTATCGGTCAATACCCCATGTGGTGTACCGCCATAGTTAGTCCCCAGTACACGCATACCGCCGATCAGTACCGTCATTTCTGGAGCGGTTAAACGCATCAACTGTGCGCGATCCAATAGCAGCTCTTCAGGCTTGACGACATAATCTTTTTTCAACCAGTTGCGGAAACCATCAGCCACCGGCTCAAGGACATCAAACGAAGCAACATCCGTTTGATCTAGCGTTGCATCACCACGACCAGGAGCAAACGGTACGGTGATAGCCACGCCCGCCGCTTTAGCCGCCATTTCTACCCCAAGGTTACCAGCCAGTACGATGGTATCAGCGACACTGATCCCTGCTTCAGCAGCAATCTTCTCTAATACTGCTAACACTTTCGCCAAACGCTGTGGTTCGTTCCCTTGCCAATCTTTCTGTGGCGCGAGACGGATCCGCGCACCATTCGCCCCCCCCCGTTTATCGGAGCCTCGGAAAGTACGAGCACTGTCCCAAGCGGTGGAGACCATTTCACTAATACTTAAGCCGCTGGCGGCAATTTTCGCTTTCACTGCATCAACGTCATAATCGCTACGTCCCGCTGGGATTGGATCTTGCCAAATCAACTCTTCTTTAGGAACATCAGGACCAATATAGCGAGCTTTAGGTCCCATATCACGGTGCGTCAGTTTGAACCAAGCGCGAGCAAACACCTCAGAGAAATAAGCTGGGTCTTGATAAAAACGCTCAGAAATCTTGCGATAAGCAGGGTCCATTTTCAGCGCCATATCGGCGTCAGTCATGATTGGGTTATAGCGAATACTTGGATCTTCAACATCAACCGGCTTATCTTCTTCTTTGATATTAATCGGTTCCCATTGCCAAGCGCCAGCTGGGCTCTTTTTCAATTCCCAATCATAAGTAAACAGCAAATAGAAATAGCCGTTATCCCATTGGGTTGGATGGGTTGTCCAAGCCCCTTCAATACCACTGGTCACCGTATTACGACCGATGCCACGCTTAGTATGATTCATCCAGCCTAAGCCTTGCTCATCCAGTTCCGCGCCTTCAGGGGCGGGGCCTAAATTCGCCGCATCGCCATTACCATGACATTTACCAACGGTATGACCACCAGCGGTTAACGCAACGGTCTCTTCATCGTTCATCGCCATGCGCTCAAAAGTAACGCGCATATCATGAGCGGTTTTCAGTGGGTCTGGCTTACCATCGACTCCTTCTGGGTTGACATAAATCAGCCCCATCATTACTGCTGCTAATGGATTTTCAAGATCTCGCTCTCCCGAATAACGGCTGTTTTTAGCGCCACTCGGTGCCAACCACTCTTTTTCTGAACCCCAATAAATGTCTTTTTCTGGATGCCAAATATCTTCGCGCCCAAAAGCAAAACCAAAGGTCTTAAGACCCATCGATTCATAGGCCATATTACCGGCAAGGATCATCAAATCCGCCCAGCTGATTTTATTGCCGTATTTTTGCTTGATTGGCCACAGTAAACGGCGAGCTTTATCTAAGTTGGCGTTATCTGGCCAAGAGTTGAGAGGAGCGAAACGCTGGTTACCCGTACCCGCACCGCCGCGGCCATCAGCAATACGATAAGTTCCGGCCGAGTGCCAAGCCATGCGGATCATTAAACCGCCATAGTGACCCCAGTCGGCTGGCCACCAATCTTGGCTATTGGTCATTAACGCTTTGAGGTCGTTTTTTAAAGCGGCAACATCGAGTTTTTTTAGTTCTTCACGGTAATTAAAATCTGCACCCATTGGGTTCGTTTTCGTGTCATGTTGGTGCAAAATGTCAAGGTTGAGCGCTTTAGGCCACCAATCCATATTGGTCATTTCATTCGATGTCACGGCACCATGCATAACTGGACATTTGCCACCTGACGAGGTGTTATTGTTTTCCATTATCTTCTCCTTGCGACACATTGCTGCGATGATTCATCGCATTCACGGGTAGATTTCTATCTAAAAATCTTATACTTTCATTGTGTTACTTTTTGCTCTACTACACTTTAGATCAAGCTGAATGTTCTGCCATCAATAAACTTGCGCACCTTCACGAGTTAGAGAAAATCTTCTCAACGTTTAGCGCTTGAGGCATAGAATAGGCAATATCGCTAGTGGCTGCTAATCGCCTCGAACGATTAATCTGATAGGTAAACGTCCAAATAACTTGAAGATTCAGCAAGGTAGGTAGATAGTAGTCGAATAGCATTCGATAACATTAACCATAATCAAACTGCATTGCATCTATCACGAGTTCTATCCCATTATGTGAAGTATGTATCGGTGCTCATACCTAAACCCGTTGACGTTGCAGGTAGGTAGTCAGAGAGTTTAGCCTATGAACATAGATGATCATGGGCGTGAAATAAGCAAAGTAAACCAACACTGCAGCTTCAACTAAAAAGTTATATACCTAAACAATTTGGCGTTACAGAAAGACGGTAAGTGAGTAAGCCCCCATAGACAACGATGTGATTGGGGCGAGTGAACCTAGCCAACACCACGTAAGTTCAAGTCGCAAAGGTATAAGTCAATAAAGGAGATAAAGATGAATATTGGTATCAATGAATCTGATCGCATTAACATTGCCCAAGGACTAAAACGGTTACTCGCCGATTCGTACACCCTGTACCTACAAACCCATAATTTCCATTGGAACATTACTGGGCCACAATTTCGTGAGCTGCATTTAATGTTTGAAGAGCACTACACTGAGCTCGCGGTTGCAGTGGATGACATCGCCGAGCGTATCCGCTCTTTAGACGTAGCGGCGCCGGGAACCTACAAAGAATTTGCTGAGCTTAGCTCAATCAAAGAAGTGGTAGGGCTAACTGATGGCGTGGAGATGGTTAACATCCTTACTCAATCTCATGAACAAGTGATCCGTACTTGCCGTGATGTACTGAAACTCGCTCAAGCGGCAGACGATGAGTCCACAGCTTCACTGGTCTCTGACCGAATGCGTGTCCATGAAAAAACCGCATGGATGCTACGCGCTACTTACCGATAAGCGTCATAACGCTCCTCGTTTGACTTCCTATCAAGGTTAAACGTCTAAAAAATCAATAAAGGGGTGTAATCGCGCATCCCTTTTTATTTTCCTCCTCGCAAAAAATTCCTCTTCCCTTTGTTTTTCCATAGATTTTTAACTACTTTCCGTGCATTATTTCTCATTGGTGACAGTTATAAAAATAACCAAAGCTCAGTCTGTTACTGTTAATGACGAGGAGGCGGTATCGCTATCATCATCTGATGACCAACGAATACCGTCCAGTATCAAGGGATAACATCACAAGGACCAGATCGTGACTTATATTCACAACACCATTGTCAAATTACAAAAAACAAGTCCTGCACAAGCTGAATTTTATCAGGCGGTAGAAGAGATTTTAGATTCTTTACAGCCCATTCTAGAAACCAACGATAAATACAAACAGCATGCGATTATTGAACGAATTGTTGAACCTGAACGCCAAATCATGTTTCGAGTGCCTTGGGTAGACGATCAAGGACAGGTTCAGGTCAATAAAGGCTATCGTGTTGAATTTAACTCGGCATTAGGCCCATACAAAGGTGGGCTACGCTTTCATCCGAGCGTCAATGCGAGCATCATTAAATTCTTAGGCTTTGAGCAAATTTTCAAAAATGCATTGACCGGTTTACCGATTGGCGGCGGTAAAGGCGGAGCCAATTTCGATCCTAAAGGCAAATCCGACGGCGAAATCATGCGCTTTTGCCAATCGTTTATTAATGAGTTGTATCGTCATATTGGACCGACATGCGATGTACCCGCTGGCGATATTGGTGTAGGTGCTCGTGAGATTGGTTATATGTTTGGTCAATACAAACGGTTAACTGGCCGTTACGATGGTGTCTTTACTGGAAAGAGCCTATTGTGGGGTGGATCTTTGGTGCGTAAGGAAGCCACCGGTTATGGCTGCGTTTATTTCGCGCAAAATATGTTGGAAGATAACGGCCTCTCGCTAAGCGGTAAAACGTGCTTAGTTTCCGGTGCTGGCAATGTCGCTATTTACACCATAGAAAAACTCTACGAACTGGGCGCAAAACCGATTACCTGCTCAGACTCTAACGGGACGATTTATCATGAAACCGGGATTGATTTAGCCACGTTAAAAACATTAAAAGAAGTACGTAAAGTGCGTTTAGAAGAGTATCTCACTGAGCATCCTGACGCTTGCTATATCCCAGCCAGTGATTATCCACAAGATGGGCACGCCGTCTGGCGCTTTCCAGCTCAGTTAGCCTTCCCATGCGCGACACAAAATGAACTAACGGAACAAGATGCACAGGCCCTCGTCGCCAATGGTATTATCGGTGTCTCTGAAGGGGCCAACATGCCATCCACTCAAGACGCTGTAGAAGTCTTTCTTGCGGCTAAAATTTATTACGGCCCAGGGAAAGCCGCAAACGCTGGCGGCGTAGCCACCAGCCAATTAGAGATGGCGCAAAACGCGAGCATGCAAACGTGGAGTTTTGATGAAGTCGATGAAAAACTCAAAGTCATCATGAAAAACATTTACCGCAACGCTCGTGATACGGCAGCAGAATTTGGCGAACCACATAACTTAGTGCTAGGCGCTAACATCGCGGGGTTCCGTAAAGTTGCTGATGCAATGATAGAGCAAGGCGTGGTTTAAAATAATGCCCTTAATGCTGGTTCGCTGGCATTAAGGGTTAACCGATAAGCCCAAGAGAGAACTGAGGGTTTAAACCAGAAATTGCTAACTGCAGTGCTTCTTTAGGCTTTACCGGCATACTATATAAAAAGCCTTGCACGAAAATAACACCCAGCTTTTTTAAAATAGTTGCCTGCTGTGGCGTTTCAACTCCCTCAACAACAAGGTCTATGTTCAAACTGTTAGTAAAACGAACCATAAACTCAATAAACATTTGGTTCTTATCATCATCTAAATTGATAAGAAATTGACGATCAAGCTTTATCTCACTAAAAGTATGAGAAATTAGTTTATCAAAATTAGATTCTTGGCTACCGAAGTCATCCATACTAACACCAAAGCCATTAACCC
>NZ_WXWK01000151.1:0-23349 GCF_009904835.1 Vibrio sp. V33_P6A3T137
ACTCTGGACATGAAGTTTCCCGGACAACGCAAATCGAAACACTACTTCCCTATTCACGCCCGTGATCCACTTGTAAACCAAATACAACAAACGCCTAAGCTTCGTCATCCAACTGTGGTTGGTGTTGGGCAAACGATTGTTGATATTGAAGCCAGAGTAGATGATGCTTTTTTAGCCAAATATCAATTAAGCAAAGGCCACTCGCTGGTTTTAGAAGAGAGTCAAGCCGACGCTCTTTACGAAGAACTGATCGAACGCAAACTCATTACCCATTTATACCCGGGTGATACCATTGGTAATACGCTGCACAACTATTCTGTGCTCGCCGATAGTAAATCTGTCTTACTGGGTGTCATGTCTAAAAATATCGAAGTGAGCTCTTACGCCTATCGATATTTATGTCAAACCTCTTCACGCATGAATCTAAACCATCTACAAACGGTGGATGGTCCAATCGGTCGTTGCTATACCTTGATCTCAGAAGATGGTGAACGAACGTTTGCGATTAACGAAGGGCATATGAATAAGCTGCGCGCCGAGAGTATTCCTGAAGAAGTCTTTGCTAAAGCTTCTGCATTGGTCGTCTCTTCTTATCTGATGCGTGGTAAAGCCGAAGATCCGATGCCACAAGCGGTACAACGAGCTATTGGATTAGCCAAGGCTCATCATGTACCCGTGGTATTGACCTTGGGGACAAAATACGTCATCGAAGGTAATCAAACTTGGTGGCAAGAATATCTTAAGCAACATGTCACCGTCTTAGCGATGAATGAAGAAGAAGGGGAAGCCTTAACCGGAGAGAAAGATCCGCTCTTAGCTGCCAATAAAGCCTTAGATTGGGTGGATTTAGTATTGTGCACTGCTGGCCCTGTTGGATTATACATGGCAGGTTATGTTGATGATTCAGCAAAACGTGATACTGAACTACCACTACTGCCTGGTAACATTCCTGAATTTAACCGCTATGAATTTAGCCGCGCGATGCGTAAGGAAGATTGTCAACAGCCAGTAAAAGTCTATTCGCATATTGGCCCCTATTTAGGTGGCCCATTAGAAATCAAAAATACCAATGGCGCTGGTGATGGTGCTCTGTCCGCTTTGCTGCATGATATGGCAGCGAACCGCTATCATCAAAACAATGTGCCTAACTCAGCAAAACATGCGTTACCTTATCTAACGTATTCATCTCTTTCGCAGGTTTGCCGTTATGCCAACCGAGTCAGCTATGAAGTTTTAACACAGCACTCACCTCGTCTATCGAGTTCATTACCTGAACGCGAAGACAGTTTAGAAGAAGCGTATTGGGATCGTTAATCTCTCTAACCCACCTTCGTGCATGACATAAAACAATGACTGAAGAGACGTCATCACTTTTGACCACAGCCGGGCTCAACCTAGCTGTGGTCAATTTTATCGAATCGAGCATCATCTTCTTAAACTCAAGAAAACTCATCGAGATTTCCTTAATTATCACAAATTTGACTTATAACTGACTGATAATACACATTGTTAATTGAGCGCTACTGAACGACACGTTATAGTAGGTTACGGATAACAATATTAAGATCAGGTGTACTGGCATGTTGTTGACAGAAGAAAACACTATCGAACCGCCTCATTCACTTCTCAGTCGTCACCAACAGCGTTTGATTCATATCTTCGATATCTTTAGTGAAGGTATTTTCCATATGGACCGATATGGAACCATGACTTTTTATAATCCGAGTTTTTATCAGCAGTTTGGCTTTAATTCGGCCACTATTGGTTTAGAAAATTGGATGGCGTTGGTTCACCCACTCGATAGGATGGCACTAGAACAACGCGTCGATGGTCATCTTAATCAGGAAAGTCGAGTCACCACTGAATATCGCGCAAAAACCGTTGATGGTCGCTATATCTGGTTACTGGGCACTGCGGTAACTAAAGTCGAAAACGGTGAAATGTTTATGGTCGGCAGTCATCGAGATATTTCTGAACAAAAAAAGATGACGTCTTTTCTGCAACAAGCCGCATTTTATGATGTGGTTTCTGGTATGCCGAATACCACAAAGTTATTGCGAGACATTGATGATGCTAAACGTGCTGCATCGCCAGCGACACTGATATATATTCAAATTGAAGATATTAAATCCTACCTAAATCAGTACAGCGCTGAAGTCATTCAACATATTCTTCATCATATGCATAATGCGTTAAGTAATCTGATTCATCACCACTCGACACTGTATCGCGTACGTTCCGACGATTTTGCTATTTTATTACGCGAATCCGTGTCAGACCAAGATTTACCTCTATTGTGTCAATCGATTCTTGAGCGTTACTCTCACTCTGCTCAAGAGCAAGGTCACCTATTGGGTGACCGAATGAACATTGGTGTTTTACCGCATTTTTCGGATCAACTCAGCGCGGTACAAATTCTCAATATTGCGGCACAAACCTGTCAGTACGCGGGAGAAAAAAGTCGCTCAAGAATCGAGATTTACGCAGGGAAAACTCAGCATACAGTGGATCGCTACTTTTTTATTGAACGCGGTTTAAAAGAAGCGTTATGTCATCACTCTTTGTCGGTTAAATTTCAACCCATCATTCATGCGCAAACCGGTAAAGTCGCCAGCTTTGAAGCTTTAGTTCGTTGGCGGTCGTCAGAGTTTGGTGAGATCTATCCAGATGAGTTTATTCCGGTAGCGGAAAAAAAGGGACTGATCACCGAGTTAGGCTATCAAGTCTTTGAAAAAGCTTGTCAGTTTATTCATCGTTATCATGTTCAGCATGGTTCAAGTACGCGAGTGAACGTCAATGTGTCGGTTTTGCAACTGCTCAACAGCAATTTCCCAGCCAATATCAAAATGATGGCTGATGCCGCTGGCGTCTGCCCTTCATCCATCGTGCTCGAGCTGACCGAAACCGTGATATTGGACGGCAACCGACATGCTTTAAATCAACTGAATACACTCAGTAAGATGGGGTTTCAACTGTCACTGGATGATTTTGGCGCTGGCTTAAGTTCCATTTATAGCTTCTTTGATTTGCCCCTAAATCAAATCAAAATTGATCGAACAATGGCTTTGAAGACACTGACGAATGCCGCCTCTGAAGAGTACTTACGATTTATTGTGCAGCTATGCCGCTCAAGAGGCATGGATATTGTGATTGAAGGGATAGAAAACAGCGCAATGCAGCAAAAATTTTGCCAAATGGGCGTCAACTATCTACAAGGTTACTGGTTCTCGAAACCTCTTTCTTTAGCCACCGCCAGCCGCTATACCCTACTCAATTAAACCTATCACTTCCTCTTTTGCTGATAACGTGCGTACCCTAAAAGTAATAGTACAGCGCTGATCAAGCCATCAATAGCACCACCTCCCGAAGCATTAGGCGACGCAATACTTCCTGAGTCTGCAGCAATGGGCGCAGGAGAAACCGATGAATTACCACTCCCCGCTAAAAATGCTAAACGCGCCTCTTCTGTAACGATATAGTTGGCCGTCAGCTGTCCATTTAATACTTGATCTATCCATTGACGATAACCATAAATCTCCGTAAATACGGAGGTAACCTGTGATTGTGGAAAACCTACGCCACATTCCGCGGGGCCAAAACTTGTGATGCCCACTTGCACCAAATGACCCGCATTATTCCAGTAGATAGGACCTCCCGAATCCCCTTGACAAGTTCCATTAGCAAGACGGCTATCAGGATTAATGCCGTCCCCTTTAAAACAGAGATGATGTGGATTTAACGCGAACGGCGTAATATCCAACTGACAACGAGCATTCGATACATACTGCATAGTGGTAAACAGTAATCGGTCATCTTCATCAAATCCTGAACGCGTATTACCGTGACCCACCGCTTCAAAAATACCGTCATTATCGTCATCATCACGACCATTAAATCCAAGTCGATAAGCTTGGCTCGTTGGTCGATTCACAAACCCTTGCCCATTTAGCCCTCGCTCTAAACGGATGATCGCGATATCGTTCGCCCATAATGAGTTAACGGAATCATCGTAATTGGGATGATAGAAAAACGCTTCGCCACGTACTGTGGTGATATTACCGTTAGGAAAATCCGATTCATTATCAACTTGAGTCGCTACCGTAAACAGTAACCATGGAATATCTAACGATCCTCTTCCATCAAACAAACAGTGCGCTGCAGTTAATACGTGTCGATCGTCAAGCAAAGTTCCACCACAAAAACTCGCCGGACTGTAGCGACGATCATATTCAATACGATCATAAAACAAGCTAACGAATGAAGGATAAGTGGTAATCGTCGTCGGTTTACCATTAACGATACGTGATGTCAGCTCAGCAAAAACCATGGGGCTCATCAATAGCGTGAGGCATAAAATAACCATCTGAATGGGTTTCTTTATCATAGACACCTCATATATCTAGCTAAGTAAGATAGTTAAAGTGTAGTTCTAGATAACGGAATCAACCCAAAAAACTTGATACAGCAAGTGAATAGTGCGTCATCAACCTCGATAAACAGAGGTCAATAATAAGATGAGAATCGGCGAACTGATCCAACCGAATTAGCAATTCAAATTGTAAGAAGGAAAGAGAAAAGAAAACCAGTAGACTCGTGGTATTTTGCAAACAATTACCGAGTGAGTCATTGAAAAATTAAGGCCTTTGAGCGAAGAGAAAAAGAATAGAGCAGCATGGTCGTGCTGCTCTATTCTTAACATTAACCGAGAAGAGATAAGTAAATAATTCGCTATCCTCGATAATAACGTTGGGGGACGAATGGCATCTTCTCAATCGTCATCGGCAGCATTTTACCACGGACTTCAGCAAACAACTCATGGCCAATCACCGCGAGATCCGCTCGAACATATCCCATTGAAATAGGCTGCTCCGCTGTCGGCCCGACGGTTCCACTGGTAACGATACCCACTTTATTACCATCAGAATCGAACAACTCTGTTCCTTCCCGAACAGGCGCTTTAGTTTGACCCACTAATCCCACTCGCTTACGATCAACCTGTTTGCTCTCTATCTGTTTTAGAATAATTTCAGCACCGGGAAACCCGCCAGCCCGTTCGCCACCGATCCGGCGCACGGGTTGTATCGCCCAAAGCAGACTGGCTTCTACTGGCGTGGTGGTTTCATCCAAATCATGACCATACAAACACAGGCCACACTCTAAACGTAGCGAATCACGAGCTCCAAGGCCTATCCACTCGATATCGGAATGCTCCGCTAATGCTTGTGCAAACGCGACAGCTTTATCAGCAGGTACGGAGATTTCAAAGCCGTCTTCTCCTGTATATCCACTACGGCTGACAATGCATTCAATGCCGTTGATCGCTAAAGTTTGGATATCCATAAAACGCATATCTGCTACCGCAGGTTGCCACTGAGCCAATATCTGAGCCGCCTTTGGACCTTGCAGAGCAAGTAGTGCTCTGTCTTCAATGACTTCCAAGTGGACCCCAGCAGGTAAATGTGCGGTTAAATGGGCTATATCCTGTGCTTTACAGGCTGCATTAACCACTAAAAAAAGATGATCGCCTAAGTTGGCCACCATCAAATCATCTAAAATACCACCTTGTGGATTGGTGAAAATCGCATAACGCTGCTTACCAACCGGTAAATCGATGACATCAACCGGAACTAAACGCTCTAAAGCCGCGGCCGCATCAACACCATGCAAACGCAATTGTCCCATGTGTGAAACATCAAACAATCCAGCCGCTTGACGCGTATGTAAATGCTCTTTTTTAACACCGAGCGGGTATTGAACCGGCATATCATACCCAGCAAAAGGGACCATTTTTGCGCCTAATTCAACGTGCACAGCATGCAAAGGAGTAGTCAGTAGCGAATTTGAGTGGGGTTGTTGCGTCATTGTTTTCTCCATGTGGCGAGTTGCCGATCAAGCCGCCAGTTGATTGAGCGCTCTCTTGATAGCCATATCATCACGCTCAAGTGTTTGGCTTAAGTTTCCAATAATAAACAAGAAAAACAAGCATGCGCTTATTTTGATTGCCGAACAAGTTGCAGCCAAGACACGCTGCGAGAATTAACACTTAGATCACAATTTACTTATCCGTCTTTGCAACAAAATGGCTTCAACCGACAGGTCCGTTACTTTGCCGTAACCCATAAAATCAAGGCGTCTTGCTCACTAACAGACACTAACATATGCCCCATCGTCGCATCATAATAGACACTATCGCCTTCGCTAAGAGGCACTGGCTCATAAAACTCACTATAGAACAGCACTTCACCGCTCAAAATCAGCAGGAACTCTTCGCCGTCATGCCTTACCCAATCGGGATAATCGCTAAAATCTCGAGCGCGGATGGTGCTTTTGAACGGCATCATTTTTTTATTGGTCAACTGTGTTGCCAATAGCTCATGTTCATAAGTAGGCGTTGGATGTGGTTTCCCTAGTCCACTACGAGTAATATCTCGACGACCAGTAGCGATAATTTTCTTTGGTGGGTCAAAGAGTTGAGGCATATCGATTTGCAATCCATGCGCGAGTTTTTGCATCGCTTGGAAGGTCGGCGAAATCTGCTCGTTCTCTATTTTACTTAAGGTAGAGCGAGCCAATCCCGTTCTCTGACTCGCCTCTTCTAGGGTAATTCCCAAATTCGCTCTAACTTGCTTAATGCGTGGCCCTAATTTAAGTGGCTCGATGTTTTCTGAGCGATCTTCTTTAGCTAATGTCATGGATGGATACTCATCATGAATGGGCTCTGTCATGCTTATTATCCTGTAGTGAACCGCTATCAATAAGTATCATTGTGCATCAAGCCTGACACAGAAAAAAGAGTCACTCGCAAGTAAAGCGTGCTTTAAGTAGCAAAAACAGCACTCTTGTTTCCTATAGGAAATTTTTAATTGATTGTTGATTTGGCAAGGGGTATGTTACCAACATGTTAGCCAAGCAATCGTTTGGTTCAATGACGTTTAATACCCTCAAAAAGAACAGATTGGCTCAATTCAGTGAGCAAGCACACAAAAGTTCTTTTTGAACTATTGCACACTCGCTCGGCGAGCGTTCGCTACCAATTTGGAGAAAAAACAATGGATAAAACACTGAAGTTTACTGATAGCCATGAATGGGTGCGTGATAACGGCGACGGTACCGTCACGATTGGAATTTCAGAACATGCCCAAGCGATGCTGGGTGATGTGGTGTTTGTCGAGTTGCCCGAGCTAGAGAGTGAATTTGACGCAGGGGATAATTTTTCCTTGGTTGAATCGGTCAAAGCGGCATCTGACATTTATGCTCCGGTATCGGGCATGGTTATCGAAATTAACGAAGAACTATCCGATCGCCCAGAGCTGATCAATGAAGAACCTTATGACTCTGGCTGGATTGTTAAAATCAAAATGTCCGATGCTTCTGAACTCGATGATCTTAAAGATGCCGATGAATATCTGACGTTGATTGAAGAAGATTAATTGATCAACAAGCTGCCACCTAATAGGTCGAAGCCACTTGATATGGTGAAGACCAAGGCAGCTTTTCATCATGATTCTTATTCACGACAACCCAGTGATACCAATTATCCGTCAACGCTTATCGGTATAATTAGCGTTATCGAACATGATGGTAAGCCATACTACAGCTCTATCTATAGGTAAGGGAAAATGACCGAGTTACTGCACCGCCTAAGCACACAAAACGAATTTATTGCACGCCATAACGGACCACGCGTCAATGATCAACAGACCATGTTAGCCACTATTCAGGCTTCCAGTCTTGATGCGCTAATTAACGAAACCGTCCCCGCGAATATTCGCTTAGAAGCCGCCCTTGATATTGGTGAGCCGCAAAGTGAAACCAACATGCTCGCGACGCTGAAAGCCTTTGCTCAACAAAACCAGATTAAGCGTACTTTTATTGGTCAAGGTTACTACAACACGTTTACGCCTCACGTTATTTTACGCAATGTACTCGAAAATCCTGGTTGGTACACGGCTTATACTCCTTATCAGCCTGAAATCTCTCAAGGTCGCTTAGAGTCGCTGCTTAACTATCAACAAATGATCATCGACTTAACGGGTATGGAGATCGCCAACGCGTCATTATTAGATGAAGCGACAGCGGCCGCAGAAGCCATGGCGTTATGCCATCGCGCTGGTAAAAGCAAAAGTAACGTCTTTTTTGTCGCGGACGATGTCCATCCTCAGACGATTGAAGTCATCAAAACCCGAGCTGGATTCCTTGGCTTTGAAGTGAATGTCGCGCCTATCGAGAGTTTGGCGGAGCAAGATGTGTTTGGCGCATTACTGCAATACCCAAATACTCGCGGGGAAGTGCGCGATTTAACTGCCATCATCGAACAAGCGCATCATAATAAAACTTTGGTCACCGTTGCCACCGATTTGCTGGCCAGTGTGCTGCTTAAACCGGCCGGAGAGATGGGTGCGGATGTTGTGATTGGCTCAGCACAACGCTTTGGTGTGCCAATGGGCTATGGTGGCCCTCATGCCGCATTCATGGCCACTCGTGATACTCATAAGCGCACCATGCCAGGTCGTGTGATTGGGGTTTCCATCGATGCCAAAGGCAATCAAGCGCTGCGCATGGCAATGCAAACGCGTGAGCAACATATTCGCCGTGAAAAAGCCACCTCCAACATTTGTACTGCACAAGCGCTACTGGCGAATATGGCAGCCTTTTACGCGGTATACCATGGCCCTGAAGGACTTAAAACTATCGCGCGTAGAACCCATCATTTCACCGCGATTCTTGCCGCCGGGCTAACCAAAGCGGGCCATGAGTTAGATCATCATAGCTTTTTTGATACGTTAACCATCAACACTGGATCGGCAACAGAAAAGCTTTATCAGCAAGCGCAGCTAGCCGGAATGAATCTACGTAAATCGGCGCAGCAAATTGGTATTAGCTTGGATGAAACGACGACGGTTGAAGATATCAAAGCCCTATTTGGCATTTTTGCTGTTAACGAAGCGATTGACGATTTATCGACCACCATTGCTGACAATGAATTAGCTGCGATTCCTGAATCTTGCCGCCGCCAATCCAGCTTCCTTACTCATCCTGTGTTCAACACGCATCATAGCGAAACGCAAATGCTGCGCTATATGAAGAAACTGGAAAATAAAGATTTCTCTTTAGCTCACGGTATGATCCCACTTGGCAGCTGCACCATGAAGCTCAATGCCACCGCTGAAATGATCCCGGTCACTTGGCCAGAATTTGGCGCGTTACATCCGTTTGCACCAAAACAGCAAGCGCAAGGTTACGCCGCACTGGCTAACGACCTTAAACAGAAATTATGCCAAATTACTGGTTACGACGCTTTTTCACTGCAACCAAACTCTGGCGCTTCTGGTGAATATGCGGGTCTGATTGCTATTCAGCGTTATCACCAAAGCCGTGGTGAAGGGCACCGCGATGTGTGTTTAATCCCAAGTTCGGCTCACGGTACTAACCCAGCGACCGCTTCCATGTTATCGATGAAAGTGGTGGTCGTGAAATGCGATAATAATGGTAACGTTGATCTGACTGATCTGGCGGCAAAAATCGACAAACATCGTGCAAATCTTTCCGCGATTATGATCACCTATCCTTCCACTCATGGCGTCTATGAAGAACAAGTACGCCAAGTGTGTGAAATGGTGCACCAAGCTGGCGGCCAAGTGTATCTCGACGGTGCCAATATGAACGCACAAGTTGGCCTCACCTCTCCCGGTTTTATTGGTTCAGATGTGTCGCACCTTAACCTGCATAAAACCTTCTGTATTCCACATGGTGGTGGTGGTCCAGGCATGGGACCGATTGGGGTTAAATCTCATTTAGCGCCTTTCTTACCCGGGCATATTGAAGGTGGTGTGGAAGGCACACAATACGCCGTTTCTGCCGCGGATTTAGGCAGTGCGTCGATTTTGCCTATTTCTTGGGCTTATATCACCATGATGGGCTCAAGCGGATTAGAACAAGCAACCAAATTGGCGATTCTTAATGCCAACTACATTATGGAGCGCCTGCGTCCACACTACTCCATTTTATATCGTGGTCATAATGGTCGTGTCGCGCACGAATGTATTATTGATATTCGCCCATTAAAAGAGCAAAGCGGGATCAGTGAAGAAGACATCGCCAAGCGCTTAATGGATTATGGCTTCCATGCGCCAACCATGTCATTCCCTGTTGCGGGTACACTGATGGTTGAGCCAACCGAATCCGAAAGCTTAGCTGAGCTCGATCGTTTCTGTGAGGCTATGATCGCTATTCGCCAAGAGATAGATAAAGTGCAAACTGGCGAGTGGCCATTAGAAGATAACCCACTAGTCAATGCGCCGCACACGCAAGTCGATTTAACCGTTGAGCAATGGTCACATCCTTATTCTCGCGAAATCGCTTGTTTCCCATCAGAGCACAGCAAAACCACCAAGTACTGGCCAACCGTCAATCGCGTCGACAACGTCTATGGCGATCGTAATCTGGTCTGTACCTGTCCAAGCATTGATAATTACGAAGAGTAATAAACCGCGACGATCACTCGTCCCTAGTTCTGTGCTAATTTGAAAATCAATGGCGAGCTTAATGGCTCGCCTTTTATCCTCTCTTATCAAGGCAAACACTGTTAACACAAAGATTTCCTTGGTTTCACCTTGAGAAACTGAGACAATACAGCGTCAATTCCTACAAGATTATTATTCATGAAACTGTTAGTTAGAAATTTATCCCGTACTACCACCGAACAAGACATCCGCGTTTTATTCTCCGCTTTTGGTGAAGTAAAAGCGTGTAATCTAGTACTGGACCAAATCACAGGTCACTCAAAAGGCTTTGCATTTGTCGAAATGCCAAATCTCGAAGAAGCCAAACAAGCCATCGCGAATCTCAATTTAAGTGATGTCCATAAAAGCAAGATTCGCGTTAAAAAAGCCGATTAAGCGTTTTTTACACAGCGTATACACAAGATATTAGGCGTTAAGCATACACCCTAACTCTTTGTTATTCATACACAAGCTCCCTAAAAACAATCAGACATGAAAAATAGTTCTCGCTATTTAGGATTCTGTGTGTATAGTTAAAGTTGGCTCTTACAGAAGAGTTGTTAATGTAAATTCAGTGTAAGTTTTGTTTTATACAAGTCGCGAAACCTTTCGTTAAACCTGTGTCAACTTCACCTAGATAGACCATTCAATAGCTTGCGTTATCAGCCAAAATTCATTCTATTAAATTTAAGATATTTAGAGGTAACTATGTCTGGTAAAACGACTGGTACAGTAAAATGGTTCAACGAAACTAAAGGTTTCGGTTTCATTTCTCAAGACAACGGCGGTAAAGACGTGTTTGTTCACTTCAACTCCATTGTCTCTGATGGCTTCAAAACATTAGCTGAAGGTCAAAAAGTAAGCTTTAATGTTGAAGAAGGCAAAAAAGGTCCACAAGCGACTGAAGTAACGCCTCTGTAAGCTAAATTTCAAAACGCAGTGCTCTGCACTGCGTTTTACTTCCCCCCTGCACTCTCGTTTATTCTCCGCTTATTGCAGTCTCACTTTATTAGGAAATCTATGTCTAGAAGATCGACCAGACAACGTCAATGGTACAAATTGTCTCGCAAGAAAGAAGCTTTTTATAGCAACAAATAACTCTCCTTTGTCTTAATCTATTGCCTGTTATCCATGGCTCTGCTTAACCATCATACCTCCGATTAGCCTGCTGACATCATTAGTTCGTCAGCATGTAACGGAAGGCTGAGATGTCTCTTTTTACTATCATTCTCCTTTACAAGCATTTTTTACACGTTACTATCGCAGCAAAATGGTCTTCTTCACCCTATTTAGCCTTACTACGAGGGTTTTATGCTGTCAGATAGTGAGATTTGCCGTACAACTCCCCTACAAAACATTGAGCTCATCGCTAAAAAAGCTGGCTTATTGACTGATGAATTTCACAACCAAGGCTCTTATAAAGCCAAAGTTTCATTACACTGCTTACAACGCCTTAAAAATGTCTCTTCAGGAAAATTAATCTTAGTTACAGCCATTACTCCTACGCCACTTGGCGAAGGTAAAACGGTGAACACGATAGGCTTAGCACAAGGTCTTGCGCACTTAAACCAATCCGTTATCGCTTGTATCCGTCAACCCTCCATGGGACCGATTTTTGGTGTCAAAGGCGGAGCGGCAGGTGGTGGCTATTCACAAGTTGCACCGATGGAAGAGCTCAACTTACATCTTACCGGTGATATTCATGCCGTCACTTCGGCGCATAACTTAGCCGCAGCAGCGATTGATGCCCGTCTATACCACGAAACTCGTCTTGGTTACGAAAATTTCTCCACACAGACAGGGTTACCTGCACTGCGAATCGATCCTAAACGTATTGTTTGGAAACGAGTGGTCGATCATAACGATCGCGCCCTGCGTTACATCACTGTCGGCCGTAATCCTGAAGGCCAAACAACGAACGGCATTGAACGAGAAGACGGCTTTGATATTTCCGCCGCTTCTGAATTGATGGCGATTTTAGCGCTGGCGAAAAACTTAGCCGATTTACGTCGCCGACTTGGTCAGATTATTCTCGCTTATGATCTCGATGGACAAGCGATTACCGCCGAAGATCTCAAGGTCGCGGGGGCTATGGCGGTTTGTATGAAAGACACGATAATGCCAACGTTAATGCAAACCTTGGAAGGCGTTCCAACCCTCATTCACGCGGGTCCCTTTGCCAACATTGCCCATGGTAATTCATCGATTATTGCTGATGAGATTGCCAGTAAGTTAGCGAATTACACCGTGACAGAGGCTGGTTTTGGCTCTGATATGGGCTTTGAAAAAGCGTGTAATATTAAAGCCAATGTAGCTAATAGAGCCCCAGATTGTGCCGTTATCGTCGCAACTTTACGTGGAATTAAAGCCAATTCAGGGCTATTTGAATTCAAGCCGATAGACAGTCAGTTACTTTTTCAACCCGACAACGCGGCACTGACCACCGGCTTCACCAACTTACAATGGCATATCGATAATGTGAATCGCTATGGTATTCCAGCCGTGGTGGCCATCAATCGTTTTCCACAAGATAGCGAAGAGGAGCTTCAGCAACTAGTTAGTCTGATTAAACGTCTACCTAATGATGTCAAAGTCACTGTTTCAGATGCCTATTCTCAAGGAGGGCATGGCGCACTAGACCTTGCCCAGCAAGTCATCGCTCAATGCCAAAAAACCACACATTTTAAACCTCTTTATCAAGCGCAAGATTCACTACTCGATAAACTCACTGCGGTTGCGAAAAGTTATGGCGCAACGACCATCGAGCTTAGTGCACTGGCTAAGCAACAACTGGCCGAATTAGAAACGCTACCTTATCAGCATTTCTCCGTTTGTTTGGCTAAAAATCCGATGTCTCTCACCGGAGATCCAGCCATTAAGGGTGCGCCCAAAGCCTTTACTCTCACCATTAGAGAGTTAAAACCATGTGCTGGTGCGGAATTCATTTATGCCTTATGTGGCAACGTGCTTACCATGCCCGGACTTCCAGCAAAACCCAGTTTTATGGCGATTGATCTCGATAATGATGGCAACATCATTGGTTTGAGTTAACCAATAACTGATCAGCAAGAGCAATTTCTTCACTTTGTTGCTCTTTCTTGCTCTATTTTACGTATAGATAACAGAGTCTTGATATTGTCGATAAGACACTACTGCTTAGCGTGCTTAAACAATGGTAATACACTCCGCTTTTTAGCACGACGGCCGTTTTAAATAGGCAATAATCACCATCACTGGTCATCTAAATAAAATAGGTAAAGGGCAAGATGAAGCGTTTTACAATATGGTTTTCCTCCAGCGTGCTAACGCTATTAGTTCTATTCTCTATCACTACTCGAGCGAATAATCCGTCTTTATCCGCAGCAGAGTCGTCTTATGCAATCGCGACTTTAGCGGGAGGATGCTTCTGGTGTACAGAGGCCGATTTAGAAAAACTCGAGGGCGTCGTCAATGTTGTCTCTGGTTACGCAGGTGGTACATTAGCAAACCCAACCTATCAGCAAGTATCATCTGGAAAATCGGGACATATTGAGGTCATTCAAGTCACTTTTGATGAGCATCTGGTCAGTTATGAACAAGTGTTGGATTATTTCTTACGCCACATCGACCCAACAGACGCAAAAGGTTCGTTTGTAGATCGCGGGCTACAATATCGACCAGCGATTTTCTACCATGATTCAACCCAAAAGCAGATCGCTCAACAGTTAATAAAACAAGTGGATGCTTTAGGTATTTATCAAAAGCCCCTGAATACTGAATTGATTGAGTACACCGAATTTTGGCCTGCGGAAGAGTACCATCAAGATTTTTATAAAAAGAATCCGATTCGTTATAAATACTATCGTCATGCTTCAGGACGAGATCAATATTTAGACCAGATTTTTGGTCGTGAGCGTAATAAGAACCCCATCACATTACGTCAATTGATTGACAAATCGCTTGCAGAACAAAACATCAAGACCTACCACAAGCCATCGCCTGAAGAGATTCGAGCCAAGCTAACAGATGTACAATATTATGTCACTCAGCAAGAAGGCACGGAAAGGGCTTTCAATAATGAATACTGGGATAATCATCAACGCGGTATTTATGTAGACATCGTCACTGGGGAACCACTCTTTTCGTCGCAAGATAAATTTCGCTCAGGAACAGGCTGGCCAAGCTTCACCAAGCCGATTAATTCAGCGTACATTATTACCAAAAGCGATTTTCGTCTTTTCTATACCAGAACTGAAGTACGCAGTCGGTTCGGCGACTCACACCTTGGTCATGTCTTTAAGGACGGTCCGGCACCTACTGGCCTGCGTTACTGTATGAACTCTGCGGCAATGCGTTTTATTCTAGAAGAGAAAATGGCAGCGGAAGGATATGGCGATTATTTGCCCTTGTAGCATGAATTGGGCTGATATTGGACGAATAAGGTTGTTGCTCTACAACCCGAGAGATTGAGCTTAACTCGATAACGTCGTGCAATCTCATCACTCGCGCCAGCGGCAAATAAAAAGCCCCTCATTATCTCTGATGAGAGGCTTTTTATCTATTAACACCACAACGAGGTATTAACGTAATCCATGCAAAAATTCGGCGCGGGTGGCAGGGTTAGATTTAAATATCCCCCCTAAAGCGGTCGTGGTGGTTACGCTTGTCGCGTCCATGACACCTCGAGACTTTACACAATAGTGGGTAGCATCAATGGTCACCGCAACATCATCCGACTCAAGTAACGTCTGCAACGCAACTAAAATCTGTTGCGTTAAACGCTCTTGCACCTGAGGGCGCTGAGCAAAAAAACGTACAATGCGATTGATTTTTGATAAGCCGATGATTTTACCACGTGGAATATAAGCGACCGCAGCTTTACCATCGATGGTCACTAAATGATGCTCACAGGTACTGGTCACGGTAATATCCTTGACGCGTACCATTTCACTGACTTTCATTTTATTTTCAATGACGGTAATTTTTGGGAAGTTTTTATAATCAAGCCCAGAGAAAATTTCATCGACATACATTTTGGCAATCCGATGCGGTGTCTCTTGTAGACTATCATCCGCTAAATCTAGACCCAGAAGAGTTAAGACTTCACGCATATGAAATTCAATTTGCGCTTTTTTCTCTTCACGGCTAATTGCATTGGGTTGCATTGGCGTTTCCTGACCGCGGCTCTCTAGTGCTGCTTTCACTAACTGGGCGGATTCGCTCAAAATTGACATTTCCCCTACCTCTTCATTACCCCTCTCGAATGGCAGACAAGAATACTCGGATTTTTGAATAATTACATCCCTATTTTATGGGCGGACATTATTGTCATGCCCTTTCTGTGTTAAAGTACCGACAAAAATAACCACCATAGGATCAACAATATGGGCTGTTGTGATGCGCTGGGCTTAATGCCGATTGAAGATGCGCTGCATTCCATGCTTTCTCGTATTACCCCAGTGAATCAAACACAGCAACTTCCGCTTGCTGAAGCTCTGGGGTTTGTCTTAGCCGAAGATGTTCTCTCTCCGATTCCTGTGCCTCCTTTTGATAACTCAGCAATGGATGGCTATGCCGTCAGACGAGCTGATATCGTCCATAATCAACCCTTGCCCGTAGCAGGAAAATCGTTTGCAGGTCAACCATTTACTGGAGAGTGGCCACCACTGACCTGTATTCGGATTATGACTGGCGCACAAATTCCAATCGGTTGCGATGCGGTGATCATGCAAGAGCAAGCGCAAGTCACCGAGCACGGTATTCAATTTTCTGTGAACCATGTTCAACCCAATGCCAACATTCGTCCGATGGGCGATGATATCGGACACAATGATCTAGTCTTGCGCAAAGGTGCACGCTTAACCGTTCGTGATATCCCAATGATCGCGACTTTGGGTATCAGTCATGTGAACGTATTACGTAAACCTAAAGTCGCCTTTTTCTCTACCGGAGATGAACTAAAACCACTCGGTGAGACGCTCTCTGAAGGACAGATTTACGATAGCAATCGCTATGGTATTAAACCGTTGATTGAAAATTTTGGCTGCGAGGCTATCGATCTGGGGATCATCCCTGATTGCCCAGCGACATTAAAAGCGACCTTTAATCAAGCGCAACAGCTTGCGGATGTCGTCGTCACGTCTGGTGGAGTTAGTGTCGGCGAGGCTGATTACACCAAAGATATCCTTGCCGAACTTGGCGAAATCGGTTTTTGGAAGCTCGCGATAAAACCAGGTAAACCTTTTGCTTTTGGTCGATTAGAAAACGCTTGGTTTTGTGGTTTACCGGGCAACCCGGTTTCGGCGATGCTGACTTTGTATGTTCTGGTACAGCCTATGCTGGCCAAACTGGCCGGACACAGCGAATGGCAAGCGCCTCAGTCTATTCCTGCACGAACCAAAAGTCCCTTCAAAAAATCGCCAGGCCGCACCGACTATCAGCGTGGTATTTATCACCTTGAAAATGGACAGTTTGTCGTAGAGAGCACCGGCAATCAAAGTTCTGGCGCCTTTCGTTCAATGAGCCTTGCTAATTGTTTTGTGGTATTAGAGCAGGATCGTGGGCGAGTAGAGGCTGGTGAAATCGTGAATATTCAGTTGTTTAATGCTTGTTTATCTTAAGGAACACTATGGATATTTTATCTGACCAAGAGATGCTGCGTTATAACCGGCAAATCATCCTTAAACAGTTTGATTTTGAAGGGCAAGAGGCGCTTAAACAAAGCTCTGTATTAATTTTAGGTGCAGGAGGCTTGGGCTGTGCCTCCAGTCAATATCTGGCTACGGCAGGTGTCGGTACGATAACCTTGATCGATGATGACTGCGTCGAACTATCGAATTTACAGCGCCAAGTGTTACATAGTGATGCCGATGTCGGTCGTAAAAAGGTCGACTCTGCAGCAGAATCATTGCGCCAACTCAATCCCTATCTAATCGTCAATACGGTGGATCAACGTTTGGCTGACGAGCCGCTAAAACGCTTAATCGAACAACATACTGTAGTAGTCGATGCTTCGGATAATGTCGAGGCGCGTAATCAATTGAATCGACTCTGCTTTGCAACGAAAACGCCGTTAATATCTGGCGCGGCGATTCGTATGGAAGGCCAAGTCTGTATATTTCGATACCAGCATCCTGATGAACCTTGCTACCAATGCTTAAGTGCTCTTTTTGGCCACCACGTACTCACTTGCGTTGAAGCGGGAGTAATGGCACCTGTCGTCGGTATTATTGGCGCAGTCCAAGCCATGGAAGCGATAAAAATCATCGCCGATTATGGACACACCAAACTAGGTAAGCTTTTAATCTTGGATGCCTTATCAATGACCTGGCGTGAGATGACTTTACCTAAACAGGCCAGTTGCCCAATTTGCCACACCTGAAGGATAACGACGTGAAAAACGCGGTATTGTTATTTAGCCGCATGCTCACTACTCCCCCCTTATTATAAGGAATAAGCCGCATGTCCCCACTGATTACTCCAACTTGGCTCTATGAACATTTAAGCTTACCTCAGTTAGTCATTTTGGATTGCAGCATTGAATTTCAGATTCCGAGCGAAGGTGAAAAAGATTGGCAAAACAAAATCCCCGGCTCACGTCGATTTGATTACGACCATGAATTTTGTGATATTGATAGTGCTTTGCCACACATGATGCCTGCCCAAACGCGTTTTAATCATCTCGCGCAACAATTGGGCATCAACCAAGATTCAGTGATTGTCGTCTACGATAATAGTGGGACGTTTGCTTCTCCCCGCGCTTGGTGGATGTTCCATGCTTTCGGTCATCAGCAAGTCTATATTCTCAATGGTGGATTACCAGCATGGAAAAAGGCAGGCTATCCTTTGACTCAAGCGTACTTAACGACCGTAGAGAACGGTGATTTTACTGGTGAACTTGAGCCGCGTTACTTTGTTGATGCTAACTACGTATTGAGCAAACTCAACGATCCGGCCAGCCTTACCATCGATGCACGCTCAGCAGAGCGTTTTCTGGCTCAGATTCCTGAACCTCGCCCAGGCATACGAAGTGGTCATATCCCGCATTCATGCAATCTGCCCTTTACTCACTTGATGAATGGTGGCGAGCTAAGACCAATCGACGAATTAACCCCTATTCTCGCCGATAGTCTATCGGCTGCTGATGAGTATCTGTTTAGCTGCGGATCTGGCGTGACGGCGTGTATTGTTCTTCTCGCCGCTTATCTTTGTGGTTATCAAAACCTCGCCATTTACGACGGTTCATGGACAGAGTGGGGACAACGTAATGAGCTACCTATCGAGCCATCCTGATCGCGTCATTATCATTGACGGATGGTACTGCGTTAATCATCTACTGCACGTTGCGCATCTGCTCATCGAGGTTTAATACTGTCAGAGCATTACTGACACTCGTGGCAATAACATCTATCGCTCCAGTGCGTAATGCTCCCAGCAACGCCAGCGGCTTGCTATTTTCAGCCGCAATAGCGATCACTTCAGAGATGGGTCGAAACTCTTCAATCCCTAATCCAATCACTCGATCACTCATCACGGTATTGGCGATTTGCCCATGAATATTAAAGAAATCGTAACCAGCAAAATCGCCAACTACGCCTTGCTGTAAACGAGACTGAACAACTTCATCGGGGGTAAACCAACCGAGATCAACCATATAACTGTTTTCACTCATATCGCCAATCCCTACTAAGGCAATATCGGCTTTACGAGCTAAATCTAAGGTTTGCTTAACCGTCGCATTTTGCATAAAAGCCAATTTTTGCGCGCGATTTTCCGCATAAGCCGGAGCGTATAGCGTTTCAGACGTACCACCGTATTTTTTGGCCATTTGGCGACAAATATGATCGGCATTAAACATCCCCCCACGAGGATGAATACCACCAATACTGCATACAAACTTACAATCTCGTGGCGTAATGACGCCGATATGATGGGCAACTGCCGAGACATTTCGTCCTTGTCCGATAGTCACGACCATGCCATTTTTTAACGTGCCGGATAGATAATTTGAAACTAAGCCCGCAACTTGTTGCCTTTGTTGTTCTTCATTCGGTTGATCCAAGGCGACTAGGGCACGTTTTATACCAAAACGTTCAATCAATCGCTGCTCAATTTTCGCGCTAAAAACAGGGTGGTATTTAACGGTGATTTCGACAATACCTTCATCACGCGCCTGCTTGAGCATACGTCCAACTTTCGCTCGTGAGATAGCAAATTTTTTAGATATCTCTTCTTGGGTCGCTCCATCTTGATAATAAGCGACAGAAACTTCCGTTAGTAAATCGGTACTTTCAACAGATATATCTTGATGCAAAGTCGTCATGATGATCTCTTTATTCTGCCAACCCATTGAAGTTAAGAGCCGCAGCGAATAGGTGGATGACAAAAAACATGTGCACGCTGACAATTAACGCTTCAAACAGTAAGGATCGGGCGCGCAAAAAAACGAATATTGAGCATATGCTCATCGTGCTAGGATAAGTGAAGTCCGCCTCCATTTGCAACATTTGTTCATGACAATGACATTTTCTCAGCGTAACAGGTTTCTCTCAATCAACCCTTGTCGTAACTAGCTTCGATTAGGCAAACGTTTCTTTTTCTACCTGCGAAATAAATAACATAAAATTGTTGATTCACATCACCATAAGCCACTAACTATGATTGACTTTCTAACTGGATAAGATAAAGATGGTCACATCATTTACTCAACGAACGAGCAAATGTTCATAACATAAGTTCGGTCGCTGATCATAATTGCGTTAGCTTTTCTGCCATACATTGGCTTGGCCAAAAGAAATAGGATGAACGATATGAGCAACAAATTAGAGCAACTTCGTAAACTGACCACTGTGGTTGCAGATACTGGTGAAATCGATGCCATTAAAAAATACCAACCTGAAGACGCTACCACTAACCCTTCGCTGATCCTAAAAGCTGCCCAAATCGCAGAATACGCGCCGCTGATTGATGCTGCTATCGACTACGCAAAATCGCAAAGTTCAGACAAAGCACAACAAATTCAAGATACCTGCGATATGTTGGCAGTGAACATTGGTAAAGAGATCCTGAAAACGATTCCAGGACGCATCTCAACTGAAGTCGATGCTCGTCTCTCTTACGACACCGAAGGCAGTGTCGCTAAAGCTCGTCAACTGATCAAAATGTATAACGATGCTGGGATCAAAAATGATCGCATCCTAATTAAACTGGCTTCAACGTGGGAAGGTATCCGCGCGGCGGAGATTCTTGAGAAAGAAGGCATTAACTGTAACCTAACCCTATTGTTCTCTTTCGCGCAAGCTCGTGCTTGTGCTGAAGCTGGTGTATTCCTCATCTCACCATTTGTTGGCCGTATCATGGACTGGTACAAAGCAAAAGAAGGTCGTGATTTTGCACCGCAAGAAGATCCAGGCGTAGTCTCAGTATCCACAATCTACAACTATTACAAAGAGCACGGCTACAACACAGTAGTGATGGGTGCAAGCTTCCGTAATATCGGTGAAATTTTAGAGCTTGCGGGTTGCGACCGCTTAACGATTGCTCCATCACTACTGGCTGAGCTTGAAGCAGCAGAAGGTGAAGTGGTTGAGAAATTGGTCGACTCAAAAGGCAGCAAAGCTCGCCCAGCACCAATGACTCACGCTGAATTCCTATGGGAACATAACCAAGATCCAATGGCAGTGGAAAAACTGGCTGAAGGTATCCGTAACTTCGCCGTTGACCAAGGTAAACTGGAAGTCATGATTGCAGCAAAACTGTAATTCGCTCAAGAATTAAAATTTGGGGAACGATTGACGTTCCCCTTTCCTTTCTAAATCTATTATTTGTCGGTAATTATTATGGAACGTAAACAACTCGCTAACGCAATTCGTGCATTGAGCATGGATGGTGTACAACAAGCCAATTCTGGTCACCCAGGTGCACCAATGGGTATGGCGGATATCGCTGAAGTACTTTGGCGTTCACACCTCAATCACAACCCACAAAACCCACAATGGGCTGACCGTGACCGCTTTGTGCTGTCGAACGGCCATGGTTCAATGCTGATTTACTCATTGTTGCATCTAACTGGTTATGAGCTGTCGATTGACGATTTGAAAAACTTCCGTCAACTGCATTCCAAAACTCCAGGCCATCCAGAGTACGGCTATGCACCTGGCATTGAGACCACCACCGGTCCGCTAGGCCAAGGTATCACCAATGCAGTGGGCATGGCGATGGCTGAAAAAGCGCTCGCGGCTCAGTTTAACAAGCCAGGGCATGACATCGTTGACCACTTTACTTACGTATTTATGGGCGACGGCTGTTTGATGGAAGGTATCTCCCATGAAGCCTGTTCATTAGCTGGTACACTTGGCCTTGGCAAACTGATTGCGTTTTGGGATGACAACGGCATCTCGATTGACGGTCATGTTGAAGGTTGGTTCTCCGATGACACGCCAAAACGTTTTGAAGCTTACGGCTGGCATGTGATCCCAGCGGTAGATGGTCATGATGCACAAGCGATCAACGCAGCGATTGAAGCCGCCAAAGCCGATCCGCGTCCAACTCTGATCTGTACTAAAACCATCATCGGTTTTGGCTCGCCAAACAAATCAGGTTCTCATGATTGTCACGGTGCGCCACTAGGCCACGATGAAATCAAAGCGGCGCGTGAATTCCTTGGTTGGCAATATGGCCCATTTGAAATTCCGGCTGATATTTACGCTCAGTGGGACGCCAAAGAAGCAGGCCAAGCTAAAGAAGCAGCTTGGGATGAGAAGTTTGCGGCTTACGCTGCTGAGTACCCAGCAGAAGCGGCTGAGTTTAAACGCCGCGTTAATGGCGACCTTCCAGCGCAGTGGGAAGAGCAAGCCAATGCTATCATTGCTGAGTTACAAGCTAACCCTGCCAACATTGCGTCACGTAAAGCATCGCAAAATGCCCTTGAAGCGTTCGGTAAATTATTACCAGAATTTATGGGCGGCTCTGCAGACTTAGCGCCATCAAACCTGACCATGTGGTCTGGCTCAAAATCACTCACCGCTGAAGATTTCTCTGGCAACTACATTCATTACGGTGTGCGTGAATTTGGTATGACAGCGATCATGAACGGTATAGCATTGCACGGTGGCTTTGTCCCTTACGGCGCGACCTTCTTAATGTTTATGGAATACGCCCGTAACGCACTGCGTATGGCGGCGCTGATGAAGATCCAGAACATTCAGGTTTATACTCATGATTCGATTGGTCTCGGTGAAGATGGTCCGACTCACCAACCGGTTGAGCAAGTTGCTTCTCTACGCTTAACACCAAACATGAGCACATGGCGTCCCTGTGACCAAGTCGAATCTGCAGTCGCCTGGAAACTGGCCATTGAACGTAAAGATGCGCCATCAGCGCTGATATTCTCACGTCAAAACCTCGCTCAGCAGCCTCGTACGGCAGCTCAAGTGGCTGATATTGCTAAAGGTGGTTATATCCTGAAAGATTGCGCTGGCAAACCAGAGCTTATCTTGATTGCAACCGGTTCTGAAGTGGAGCTCGCGGTGAATGCAGCGGCTGAACTTGAAGCGCAAGGTAAGCACGTTCGCGTGGTTTCAATGCCATCGACCGATGCCTTTGATAAGCAAGATGCCGCTTACCGTGAAGCAGTATTACCTGCAGACGTGACCAAGCGTATCGCGATTGAAGCAGGCATTGCTGATTTCTGGTACAAGTACGTTGGTTTTGGTGGCAAGATCATCGGTATGACGACCTTTGGTGAATCGGCACCAGCGGATCAGTTATTCAAGATGTTTGGCTTTACAACTGAAAATGTGGTGAAAACTGCTAACGAACTATTGGCTTAATCGTTAACCGAAAGCTGATAAACAAAATCCCGCCAAGG
>NZ_WXWK01000009.1:0-23348 GCF_009904835.1 Vibrio sp. V33_P6A3T137
GTGAGTGAATCCCCCCTAACTACTTCTAGTTACAGCCTCCATGAAAAAGTCCATCCGCATGGCTGCAACTTCCAGTGGTAAGGGATCGATAAGTTTAATTATTTTTTATAATAATAGGAGGGTGTTTATGTTGAAACGAAAACGTCAATCAAAACTCCTGAACAAAGCAGTATCAGCCAATCGTCGCCGTCGCATGCTGGCGAACACAAAGAAGAAAGTGCTCGCACGTCATCGTGCCTTCGTGCAACTGATAGACTGATCGGATATCAGCAAACATCTACACAAAGACTCAATCAGGCTGTAGATGTTTGCCAGCCTCCTTCTCAGAAACACATCCCATCACTATTTTTATCTTACCTTTGTTTTTTTTGCTCTTTTTGAGCTTTAATTTCTTGCCGACGACGTTTGAAAAAAGCTTGCAGTTGAGTACGGCATTGCTCTTCTAATAACCCCTTTTCAATAACCGCGTAATGGTAAGCCGCTTGACTCGCAAACAAATTCAGCACCGTTCCTGCGGCTCCCGCTTTGAGATCTGGCGCGCCGTAAACAATCCGTGCAACTCGGCTGTGTAACAAAGCGCCAGCACACATTGGACATGGTTCTAAGGTGACATATAAAGTGGTATCTAATAAACGATAGTTTTGTAACGCTTGTCCAGCTTGACGCAACACTTGGATCTCAGCATGAGCCGTCGCATCATGCCCACCAATCGAGCGATTCCAGCCTTCAGCGATCACTTGACCATCTTTGACTAATACCGCCCCGACGGGTACCTCGCCTTCCGCTTCGGCCTTGGCAGCAAGCGCTATCGCACGACGCATAAAGACTTCATCTTGTTGGGAAAACAAAGAAGGACTGTCGCTCATAAAAACCTCTTACACAAATGATATACCTCAACAACCTAGCGTTAGGGTACGTGAGTCGCCATCCATATAGATAAACGATGTGAGAACGTGGCCACCACCGCTGTCGCTTCAAGTCGCGGGGGATAGAAAGTATATCGTTAACCGCTTTATCCGGTAAGCTTAAAGCGATAAATGCTGAGTTAGATGGTCAACCAACAGACGAACCTTGGTTGATAAGTGGCGATTTTGTGGATACAGCGCCCATACTCCTTCACGATCATCTCGAAAAGTCGCTAACACCTCGACTAAACGGCCCTGAGCTAAAGGTTCCGTGACATAATAATCGGGTAACTGTGCCAGTCCCATACCTTTCAAGGCAGCATCCAGCAGTACCATGCCACTACTACAGCGAATTCGACCACTCACTTTGATGCTTCTGGATTGTTGATGTTCCTTAAAACGCCAATGATCGTGGGTACCAATCAAACAAGAGTGACGCGTTAATTCAGATAACGCATAGGGGGTACCGTATTGCGCTAAATAGTCCTCACTGGCACAGACATATAAACGACGATCACTGAGTTTACGAGCGATAAAACTGGAATCCTCCAATTGCCCTAAACGTATCGCTAAATCAATCCCTTGATCAATCAAATCTAATTTCTGATTGGTTAACACCAACTCTAACTCAAGCTGCGGATAAAGCAGTAAAAAATCATGCAATAGTGGTGCTATTTTTTGCTCCCCATACGTTACCGGAGCCGTCACTTTAATTTTGCCACTTGGGGTATGTTGAATCTGCGTTATCGCTTGCTCAGCCTGAAGTAAACCATCAACCAACACTTTACATTGTTGGTAATACAGCATTCCCGCTTCCGTTAACGAGACTTTACGTGTCGTCCTGAGCAAAAGTTTTATGCCTAATCTCTCCTCAAGCTGTAATACTCGTCGACTGATATTCGCCACTGAGGTGTGTAAGCGCTCAGCCGCCTGAGTAAAACTCCCCATCTCAGCGACGGCCACAAACTCATTCACGCCTTCCCAACTTGCCATATCACCCCATTATTACTTATTTGTAAAAGTCATTCATATTTTTAGCTAATTATAGCAATAAAATAAAGCACTATACTGACCTTGTTGTGAGCCGCAAGGCTCCCCTAACGGCTTAAGTTCGTGGTGACCACTTGAATCCCTATCTCACTATTGAGCTTTTTCTCTATCGCAAGGAATAGATTATGTCACAAGATAAATTTATCAAATCACGCGCCGCCATTGCTTGGGGCCCGAATCAACCACTGAGCATCGAAGAAGTCGATGTGATGCTGCCTCGTAAAGGCGAAGTATTGGTACGAATTGTTGCCACTGGTGTTTGTCATACCGATGCTTTTACCCTTTCCGGTGAAGACCCAGAAGGGGTTTTTCCGACTATTCTTGGCCATGAAGGAGGCGGAATTGTCGAAATGGTCGGTGAAGGTGTGACTAGCGTAGAAGTCGGTGATCACGTGATCCCGCTCTACACTGCCGAATGTGGCGAATGCAAATTCTGTACTTCAGGGAAAACCAACTTATGCCAAGCGGTACGCGCAACACAAGGTAAAGGATTAATGCCCGATGGGACGACTCGCTTTTATAAAGATGGGCAACCGATTTACCACTATATGGGCTGCTCTACCTTTTCTGAATACACCGTACTGCCTGAAATCTCGCTTGCCAAAGTCAATAAACAAGCACCATTGGAAGAAGTGTGTCTACTCGGCTGCGGTGTAACAACCGGTATGGGCGCAGTATTGAATACGGCTAAAGTTCAACAAGGAGATACCGTCGCTATTTTTGGCCTTGGCGGGATCGGATTATCCGCGATTATTGGCGCTCGAATGGCAGGAGCCAGTCGAATCATTGGTATTGATATTAATGAGAAAAAGTTTGCCTTAGCACAGCAATTGGGTGCGACCGACTGCATTAATCCGCAACAGTTTTCCAAACCGATTCAGGAAGTGATCGTCGAAATGACCGATGGCGGGGTTGATTTCTCATTTGAGTGTATTGGTAATGTCAATGTCATGCGTCAAGCTTTAGAGTGCTGCCATAAAGGTTGGGGAGAATCAGTGATCATTGGCGTGGCGGGTGCAGGGCAAGAGATCGCAACACGTCCGTTTCAGTTAGTAACCGGTCGAGTATGGCGAGGCAGTGCGTTTGGCGGCGTCAAAGGACGCTCACAATTACCGGCTATCGTCGAACAATACTTAGCCGGAGAATTTGGCTTACAAGAATTTATTACCCATACCATGCCATTAGATAAGATCAACGAAGCTTTTGAATTAATGCATTCCGGAGAAAGCATTCGTTCCGTGGTGCATTTTCACTCTCAACCGTCCGCTTAATCTTAGTCGTCGCCATTCCGTTGGCGACATTAAGTCATCGCTAATTAGGAGCCGTATTCATGAGCCTTACCCCTCTCAGTCAATCCAAAGTATTTTCTGGTTGGCATAAACAGTATCAACATACCTCATCGGTACTAAATTGTGAGATGCGTTTTGCGATTTACCTGCCGCCACAAGCTTCACCTCAAACTCCGGTTCCGGTGTTGTACTGGCTTTCAGGGCTAACCTGCAGTGATGAAAACTTTATGCAAAAAGCTGCCGCTTTTCGTAAAGCGGCTGAACTTGGTATTGCGATTGTTGCGGCAGATACTAGTCCGCGAGGTGAGTCTGTCGCGGATGATCCACAAGGTGCTTACGATTTAGGACTGGGGGCTGGGTTTTACGTTAATGCCACTCAAGAACCGTGGAAGCAGCATTATCAAATGTACAGCTATATTGTTGATGAGCTACCAGCACTGATCGAGCAGCACTTTCCGGTGAATCAACGTCGATCTATCGCCGGACATAGCATGGGAGGGCATGGCGCTTTAACCATCGGCATTAAAAATCCGCAGCGCTATTGCTCTATTTCGGCATTGAGTCCGATTTGTCATCCCAGTGATTGTCCTTGGGGACAAAAAGCGTTTCGACACTACCTTGGCGAGGATCAACTAACGTGGCAAGACTATGATGCCGTTGCGTTACTTAAGCGTCAAAGCACTTCATTGCCTATCTTAGTTGATCAAGGGGAAGCAGATCCCTTTTTAAAAGAACAATTAAAACCAGAAACCTTACAAGCCGTAGCCATTAATAATGAGTTAAATTTTACCCTTCGCCTGCATGCTGGTTACGATCATAGCTACTACTTTATTCAGAGTTTTATCAACGATCATCTTGAGTTTCACGAACAGTATCTTAAAGGCTAGTTAACGACTGAACGGGTATCCATGGCTGATACTCATCTCCCATCCCTGCTTAAACAATAGTAAAAAAGCCTGCTATATCAGCAGGCTTTAATTATCATTTACTCTTATTCATGGCCGAAACAGCAAACCTTCAGCTATCAATTGACTTATAAAGAGTAGGTATAAGGCGCTTGAATACCTAGGGGAATACCCAGTGCCCAATAGGCTAAAAGGAAAACCGTCCAGCCAATCAGCATGGCAATGGAGTACGGCATCATTAATGACGCCAGAGTACCAATACCCGCCCCCTTCACATAGCGCTGGCAATACACCACCACCAATGGGAAGAAGACCATCAAAGGTGAAATGATATTCGACACCGAATCCCCCACCCGATACGCCGCTTGCGACAGTTCAGGGGAAATGCCAACCGCCATCAACATCGGCACTAAAATTGGACCAATTAATGCCCATTTTGCAGACGCGGAGCCTATCAACAAGTTAACCATCGCAGTCAATAAAATCATCCCGACAATGGTCGCTTGTCCGGGTAAGTTCATCGCTTTTAGCCCTTCCGCGCCATACAGCGCCAGCATAGTACCGATGTTTGATTGGCTAAAGGCCGCCAAAAATTGCGCACAGAAAAACGCCATCACGATGTACGCACCCATAGTCGACATAGTGGCGGACATGGCTTTAATCACATCATTATTGGTTTTAAACGTTCCTGAAACTCGTCCGTAAACAATGCCGGGAATAATAAATAAGATGAAAATCAAAGGGACAATAGAGCGCATCACGGGCGCAGAAAAAGCGGTCAATTCTCCTTCAGGGGAACGTAGCGCCGATGTTTCTGGCCATAGTGCGGCAACCAGTAAACCAATACCAAGCAGCATTGCGCCACCAGCATAACGAAACGCTTTAGACTCAATAGCAGAAAATGAACCTAAATCAGGGGCAGTTTCTGCATCTTCGTCAATCGGCATACTATTGAGGCGAGGTTCGATGATTTTTTCCGTGACATACCAACCAATACCGACAATCAGCATCGACGATAATCCGGTAAAAAATATATTTGAAAGCGGGTTCACTTGATAAGTTGGATCCAGCACTTGAGCCGCGGTTTGGGTAAAGCCCGCGAGTAGCGGATCAATTCCTGAAGGCACGAAGTTCGCGGCAAAACCACCTGATACCCCAGCAAAGGCCGCCGCAATACCAGCCAGTGGATGACGCCCCGCCGCATGAAAAATAATGCCGCCTAATGGAATAACCAGCACATAGCCAGCATCCGCCGCAGTATGAGAGACGATTGCCACCAGAATTAACATCGGCGTTAATAACTGCGCCGGAGTAAAATTGAGCATTTTTTTCAAGCCAGTGGTGATAAAACCGGATGAATCAGCAACACCGACACCAAGCATCGCTACAAGTACAATGCCTAATGGAGCAAAACTGGTGAAAGTGGTGACCATATTGGCCAAAAAGTTAGCTAGCTCGGTGCCCGTTAATAAATTATTCACTTGCAGCGCTTCGCCAGTACGAGGATTGATTAAATCGAAGCTTGCCTGCGATAGTAAAGCTGAAGCGACCCAAACGATAATGAGAGCCCAGAAAAAAAGTATCGCAGGATCTGGGATTTTATTGCCCACCCGCTCAATTAAATTTAAAAAACGATCCATACGACTCAATGGTTGCGTAGGTGCTGAGTTTACCGCTTGATTACTCATCCGTAGTTCCTAGTTCATGTTGTGCCTATCCCCTTCCTGACTAATGACGAGGTAAAACTCTTTCCAATCCTATTCATGGATCTTCGTTCGTCACTAACTGGGCACACCAAAGTGTTTAGGGAGATAGCTTATTAATTAGAGTCACAGTGTGCATTTTGATAGATTGATCTTATTGACGTCATCCTATCGATATCTGCGCTCAATTATTGTGAGTCATAGCCCATGATGAGATTCTATAAAACAAGCCAAGGCGAAGCACAAAATTCCAAACCAACTGAAACATCCAGAGACACTTTGCCCAATCTTGCTATATCAAAGCAACATTGCATCAACAAAACATCTACAAAACTTTTTACAATTGAGTAATCAACCTATAAAGCTAGCGATAAATCGTAACGTCGATACCCAAACGACTTGGAGTTGTAGGTAGGCGGCAAGTGAGTGAATCCCCATGAGGATAGGCAAACTATGCAATTGGGGTGAAAAAACGTAGTAGCCAACACCGCTGCAGCTTCAAGTAAGAAGGGGAGATAAAGCAAAAATATATTGATTGGATCTGTATAAACCCGAAGCAATAAAACCTCTAATCAAACTCGCTGTGTTGGGAAATCATCGTTTTGAGTTGGACGGATTGATCTTTTCCATATCGGTCTTTCCAAGTGGCTTGAACAACGATGGTTTTTAATGCACCGGACAACTGGGTTGAAGGTACGCTCCATTGCAACAGGTAGAGAGGATGACGACTATCCTCACCATCAACAAAGTCATGAGGATAACTCGCAACTAAACTCGCCGTCGCGGCTGAAGCACCGCGGGTGCGAAACCATTCTAATTTTTGCTCAGCAAGGTTGAGTGCAGTAATGCTGTGCTGCGCAAAATCTGCACGCTGCTCAACAAAGGTTTGCAACTTAACCAAACTTAACGCACCAACGCCGATGAGCACAAAAGCAATCATCACTTCAATCAGGCTAAAGCCTCTTTGTTTAATAACCATGCCAGCTCCCCTGTTGTAATGAAATGGTTTGCGAACGCTGATGTGACTCCTTATTCGATTGGAACTGCAAATTAAGCGCCCCATGAATCACTACATCCATACCATCGGCATCAAATACCATCCCCCCATCCGGTCGAAAAGCACCGCTATCAATGTACACAACGTTCCCCGTTACCAAATGCTTTATAGCGTCGTAAAACGGTACTTGTTGCCAATCATTTGATAAAACCTCTGGATTCTTGATCATATGGAAAAATGCGCCACCATATACATGGGATCCATTGGTAGCAAATAAACCGTTTTCTACCACTAAAGAGCGAGCATCGGGTGCTGAAAAAGAGCCGTGAATAAAGCAGTCTCCTACTACCCAAACGTCTTTATAAGTCGCAAATGCTTCATGTAATTTCGTAATACAGTCTTTAGATTCTGCGCCATTGAGTGTAATAACATGATGCTGACTTTTTACTTTGTGATAATTTTCTGTGCTATAGGCAAGGCCGAAGTACGACTCAAACGGCTTAAATTTAGTATCTTGCACAAAATCGGCTTTAAATTCTGATGAGTCTTGAGTATTAAAATCTTTACCTTGACCACGGGGTATTGAGGTTTTGCTCTCTGCTTTACACTTCAACTCCGAGTTATTCTCAGCGAGAGCATCTAATACTCTTAAGCCATTTTCTGATTTAGGTTTATTCTTTTCTGATTCAGTTTCCGTTGATTGTTGGGAACTCGCTTCAGAATGAAATACAACTTGATACTTATAACGCACCGCGACACAGTCATAAAAGCCGTTTTCATCAGCCTCTCCTACCGCTTCTGGTCGAATATCAAAATCCCCCACTAGGCGCAGATTAGCATTGGTTTGAATTGCGCCAGTGCCTGTCGTGTATGAATAAATCTGCTTATTCACCTGTGCGTATCCTTGACGTGCATAGATACGATACACGCTATTTTCTAATGGTATGAGTTGCAATTCATCGAGCTGAAGTTGCTGTTTACAATGATTAACTTCACCGGGAACTTGTTTTAATAAACCAGTAATTCTAGTCGGGTCTTGTGCGATATAAGCATACAAACATTCAACGCCGCCTTCGGCTAACCAATAACTTTGCCGAGCACTCACTTCATTTTGTGCTCGCTTAATTTGATAAAACAAATTTTTATACGAGCCAAGGGTTATCACTAAGGTAATTGAGAGCAAGACCGCCGTGATCAGTAATGTCGCGATGCCTTGTTGATGACGCTTCATGATTGCCAATTCCTTTGCGTAATGTGCAATTGCATCGAATGGGCCACCGCAGGGTTAGCAACTAAAGAGGCACTAACATCAATCGAAATGACTGCACTTTGTACCGCCTGACCGTTAATAGGGAAACGCTTGACTGAAAATTGGGTCACTCGCACCTGCTTAGGATCAAATAAGTTAAAACAACGAGTCATACTCGCCGTAGACTGGGGGATCAGATAATTAGCCTGACAATACTTCAAACTACTCGAATCTAAGCGATATAGAGTATGGCTAAATTTTTCTGCTGAATGATTGTGGATATAATAGACATAACCTATCGAGTGATCTGTCACCGATATGAGATCGGGCTTATCGATAAACTGCAGTGAATAACTGTCTAAATAATTATATCCAGCACGCAGTACATCGCGTTTCAATTGGTGCATCACCATGCTCATTTGTTGCTGAAGCATAATTTCCTGACTACGCTGCAACGCTACGCGCTGATTAGAGATAAAGACACTACCTATAATCGCTAAAGCCATCACACCAACTAAACTGGCAATCATAAACTCAATCAAGCTCGCTCCAATTTGCTGGTGTTTAGCAACTGGAAAAGCCATATTGGTCTCCTTCTATGGTGCACACTTTTATTCGTCCGGCACGATTGTGCAAAATGACCCGAATCCCTTGGCTATCTTCAACGTGTGCTTTGATGGTGATACTGCCATTTTGAGTCGGATTACCCATGACATGATCAAATCTCACCGAGTTAATGGAGCTGGTATGGTTTACCGATAAATTACGGTATCGGGCGCCACTAAAAACTGAAATGTTCGATTCTTCATTGCTTGGCAATAAAGCGTCTGAAGAAAGCCGCAATTGCCACTCTCCCGTACTTGATGGCATTCCTTCAATATGAACCCAAAGCCCTTGATTACGAAACACCGCCTCAGATTTGGCTTGCATAAAAAAGCCATGTAAATCATTGGCCAGTGCCGTCATTTTAATTTGCTGATTTACCTGACGATAACTCGGCGCAGCAAAGGCAAGCATCAGCGTCACAATACTGACCGTAATTAACAGTTCTAAAAGAGTAAAGCCGCGAACCATTTCCCAAAATCCTTTGCAAACATAGAGATAGTCGTAAATCAACTTGCCTCGATATTAACAGTAATCAACACTAGGCAAGGATTGGTTAACAGAACGAATGGACATGATTCGAATAAATAAATGCAATGAATTGCACAAAAAGATGGGCGGCATGACACTGATCGAATTAATGATTGCCGTGGTGATCGTCGGTGTGCTGGCAAGTATTGCTTACCCAACTTACAGCCACTATGTGAAAGAGGGGCATCGTCGCCAAGTAATGGCTGATATGGCCAAAATACAACTCTATTTAGAAGAGAATTATCGCCATAGTGAGGGTTATCCTATAGACGAAATATTTGACAACAATAGCGTATGTTCATTTTGTGACTACGATAATGAACGATTTGAACTTACCATTAAATCTATTAATGATAACAGGCAATACACCATCATCGCTAAGCCACTGCTACAAAGAGGACAAAATACTGACACCTGTCGCGGAGAACAATATGATCAATTAGAACTGAAAAGTAATGGTGAAGCGCTGCCTCGGGCATGCTGGTAAATGAGATGAGCCAAGCGTAGATCAGCTATAGCAAAGATTACCCCAACAAAAGCCAGACTGCGACTGCGAGCATTAGCGTTGCCGAAATCCGGTTCATCAAGCGAACGTTATTGGTATGACCTAACGCATGTTTCAAGCCTTTACCGCCCGTTGCGTAAATCGTCATACAGACAAACTCCGAAATCATGATGATTGAAATCAACCAGAACAATTGCGGTGCAATCGGAGCTTGGCTATTAATAAAAGGCGGCAATAGCGCAATCATAAATGCCCACCCTTTGGGGTTAGCAATCGCAGTGACAAAGCCTTGGACAATCAAATCCCAATCTTTACGAACAATAGGGGTTTCAACATTTTGATTCAACGCTAATTTACCTTTTGAGCGCCACATTTGAACCCCGATATAACCAAGATATGCCGCACCCAATGTTTTAAATACCGCAAATAACCAAGGATAATTGAGCATAACGGATGCCATCCCCAATACTGCCGCCATCGCCACCACAGCAACACCAATCAGTTCACCGAACATCATCCATAAAGTACGTCGATAACCAATGCTCATCCCCAAGCTCAGTGCTAATGTCATACACATACCAGGGGTGATAGAGACAAAAAAGAACGTCGGCACAAAGGCCAAAAGCAGCGCACTCGTCATGATCGATCCAAATGAAAAAGAGAGAGTTAGAAAAGAGAAACCACAGCGTGGTATTGAACCCTTAATCTACCGCAGTTGTCTTGCGTATTTCAAGTAACAAAAAAGCTACCTAAAGTAGCTTTTTTATCAATCATGGTACGATTACTTGTTGCGGTTTTTTAAACGGTTCATCATTGATAAACGACGTTCAGCAGAAGCTTGATCTGGCTTGTCTTCATTAGGGTTGTTACGACGGCCTTGACGATCTTTAAAAGCCGCTTTCGTGTGCAATTTTTCAAGGTAAGCATCGCGTTTTTTCGGCTCATACCCAGGCTGTTCGACACGGCGAATGCGTTGCTGGATAAGATTCTCAACCTGAATTAACGTTAACTCTTCTTCACGACTGACAAACGATACTGCATGACCTTGCTTACCCGCTCGGCCAGTACGACCGATGCGATGCACGTAATCCTCTGCTAAAAAAGGCATATCATAGTTAATGACATGAGGCAGATCGACAATATCGAGCCCACGCGCAGCAACATCCGTAGCGACCATCACACGGGCTTTGCCCTCTTTAAATTCATCCAATGCACGGCGACGGGCACTTTGTCCTTTATCACCATGACAGATCACGGCTTTAATGCCATCTAATTTGAGCTCTTTAACCACTTGATTGGCGGTTTCTTTGTAATTCACAAACACCAAAACTTGCTGCCAGTTTTTACGACCTATTAACTCAGAAAGTAATTCGGTTTTACGTTCTTGATCAACAGGGTAAACCACATGCGCAACCGTACTTGCTGTCGTATTAACACGATCGGCATTAATCCGTTTAGGCTTGCGTAAAATATCACCCGCTAATTGGTTGAGCTGAGCAGACGTCGTCGCTGAGAACATCATGATTTGTGGTGACGTTTCAACTTCCAGCATGATCTTACGTACCGGATTAATAAATCCCATGTCTAAAATACGATCCGCTTCATCAAAAACTAAAAACTCTAAATTGGCCAGCGAGACATTACCTTCACTTAAATGCTCTTCTAAACGGCCTGGTGTTGCCACTAAAATATCAACCCCACTCTCGAGCTGACGCACTTGCGAAGACATTTTATTGCCACCGTAAACGGCGGTAACACTCAGCGAAGTATATTTAACGTAGTCTTTAATATTTTGGGCAATTTGAGCGGCTAATTCACGAGTTGGCGCTAAGATCAACGCTCGCGCGGTATGCGGAGAAGGTTTTTTACCACTATCTAATAAGCGTTGGATAACCGGTAATGAAAACGCGGCTGTTTTGCCTGTTCCGGTTTGTGCCGTTGCAAAAATATCATGCCCTTTGCGAGCCTCGGGGATCGCTTGTTGCTGAATCGGGGTTAATTTTTCATAACCACATTCTGTTAGCGCTTTAACCAATTCAGGGGCAAAACCTTGAGATAAAAATGACATTTAACGGGTTCCTTAAACAGACAGCCGATGATTCTTAATATTAGCCGAGCACTATAGCGGATTTAGGGTGATTTATCTCACATTTATCGTAACTACGGATAAATTCTCTTCTTGTTACCAACAAGCATGGTCTCAATGTCTAAAGTAATAGGTTGGAAAACCGAAGTGAACGAATCCCGATAACGATAGAGGGCCGTGTGACATAGCTAAGAAAGGGAGTTAAGGCTGGAAATCCATCTTTCCAGCCTTATTACATAAAATAGCGCTAGTTAACTGGTCAAATCGTCAAAAAACTTTTTAACACCGTTGAAAAAGCCCTCTGATTTCGGTTTATGCTTATTTGCCGCATCTCCACCACAAGAGTCTTCAAGCTCACGGAGTAACTCTTTTTGACGAGCACTGAGTTTAACCGGCGTTTCCACCACCAATTTGACAATTAAATCACCGATGGCACCACCACGAACACTCTTTACACCTTTACCACGCATGCGGAACATACGTCCGGTTTGAGTTTCTTCTGGTACTTTGAGATTCACTCGCCCATCGAGTGTCGGCACTTCAACTTCACCACCTAAAGCAGCCATAGCAAAACTCACCGGGACTTCACAGTACAAGTTATTACCATCACGCTCAAAAATGTGATGTTCTTTAACATGAACTTGTACGTATAAATCCCCGGCTGGTGCGCCCATATCTCCCGCTTCACCTTCGTTAGCTAAACGGATGCGATCCCCAGTGTCCACTCCCGCAGGAATTTTGACGTTAAGGGTTTTGGTCTTCTGCTTGCGACCTTGACCATGACACACATTACAAGGATCTTTAATGATTTTGCCTTTACCATGACAGGTAGGACAGGTCTGCTGAACAGCAAAGAAGCCTTGACGCATCTGCACTTGTCCGTGACCATGACACGTTCCACAGGTTTGAGCTGAGGTTCCTTTCTTGGCACCGGATCCATCACACGAGTCACAATGAACCAGGGTTGGGATCTCAATCTCTTTACTGCAGCCACGAACCGCTTCTTCTAAGGTCAACTCCATATTGTAACGCAGATCTGCGCCACGCTGTGGACGAGGAGCACCACCGCCACGGCGACCACCGCCAAAAATATCACCGAAGACATCGCCGAAGATATCTCCAAATTCAGCACCGCCACCACTAAAGCCACCACCGCCAAAGCCACCAGCGCCTTGTTCAAAGGCTCGATGGCCATATTGATCATAGGCCGCTTTCTTTTGCGGATCAGTTAGAATTTCGTACGCTTCTTTTACTTCTTTAAACTTATCCGCAGCACTGGCATCACCCGGATTGCGATCGGGGTGGAATTTCATTGCTAGGCGCTTATAGGCCTTTTTAATATCGCGCTCTGAGGCATCACGGCTAACGCCTAATACTTCGTAAAAATCACGTTTTGACATGTTTTAAATCACCAATTATTACTACCAACGGGTTCACCGCTCGGTGTTTGTATCAATATAGATAAAGGTGCTAAGGGTATCATTGATGGTTCCCTTATCTTTATAGACACGGATATAACCACAAATTTACGGGCGTTAGAGTTCCCCCAAACGCCCGCAATCAGACCGTTTCAGACTCTCGGCAGAAATACTGCCGAGTCAAGAACGCTTATTTCTTGTCGTCTTTCACTTCTTCAAACTCAGCATCCACAACATCGTCTTGTGTAGATTGCTGTTCAGCGCCCGCATTTTGTGCTTGAGCCTGTTGCTGAGCAATTTCCATCAGTTTTTGAGCAGCAGCCATCAGCGCTTGAACTTTCGCATCGATCTCGGCTTTATCTTCGCCTTTCTTCGCTGTTTCTAGCTCATTAATTGCCGCTTCAATTTTCTCTTTTTCGTCAGCAGGTAGCGCATCGCCCGCTTCTTCCACTTGCTTACGCGTTGCGTGGATCATTTGGTCAGCTTGGTTACGAGTGGTTGCCAACTCTTCAAACTTCTTATCCGCTTCTTTGTTTGCTTCCGCTTCTTGAACCATTTTCTCGATTTCAGCTTCGCTCAAACCACCAGACGCTTGGATAGTGATGTTTTGCTCTTTACCGGTTTGCTTATCTTTAGCAGAGACATGCAAGATACCGTCAGCATCCAAATCGAAAGTCACTTCAATTTGTGGCATACCACGTGGCGCAGCATTAATGCCTTCTAGGTTGAATTGACCTAGCGACTTGTTATACATCGCTTGCTTACGCTCACCTTGTAGAACATGAATCGTTACTGCACTTTGGTTATCTTCTGCTGTTGAGAATACTTGATTCGCTTTAGTTGGAATGGTCGTGTTTTTCTCAATCAACTTAGTCATTACGCCACCCATAGTCTCAATACCAAGAGACAGAGGGGTTACGTCAAGCAGTAGAACGTCTTTCACTTCACCAGCAAGAACACCACCTTGAACTGCAGCACCAACAGCTACCGCTTCATCTGGGTTAACGTCTTTACGAGCTTCTTTACCAAAGAATTCAGCCACTTTCTTCTGAACCATTGGCATACGTGTTTGACCACCGACTAAGATAACATCGGTAATGTCTTTTACTGACAAATCCGCATCCGCTAGTGCAACTTTTAATGGCTCAAGAGAGCGTTGAACTAAGTCTTCCACTAATGACTCAAGTTTCGCACGAGTCACTTTAATGTTCATGTGTTTAGGACCTGTCGCATCAGCCGTAATGTAAGGCAGATTAACGTCAGTTTGCTGAGCAGAAGACAGTTCGATCTTCGCTTTTTCTGCCGCTTCTTTCAAACGCTGCATCGCGAGTGGATCGCTTTTCAGGTTGATGCCTTGCTCTTTCTTGAACTCATCCACCAAGTAGTTGATCATACGGTTATCGAAGTCTTCACCACCAAGGTGGGTATCACCGTTGGTTGCTAATACTTCAAAGGTTTTCTCGCCTTCAACTTCGTCAATTTCGATGATAGAAATATCGAAAGTACCACCACCGAGGTCATAAACCGCGATAACGCGATCGCCACCTTGCTTATCTAGACCATACGCTAGAGCCGCTGCCGTTGGTTCGTTAATGATACGTTTAACTTCTAGACCCGCAATACGGCCAGCGTCTTTAGTCGCTTGACGTTGTGCATCGTTAAAATAAGCAGGTACAGTAATGACTGCGCCAGTGACCTTCTCACCAAGAAAGTCTTCCGCCGTTTTCTTCATTTTTTTCAGAACTTCAGCAGAGACTTGTGGTGCCGCCATTTTTTGGCCACGAGCTTCAACCCACGCATCGCCATTGTCAGCACGGACAATTTTATAAGGCATGATTTCAATATCACGCTGAACTTCTTCATCTTCAAAACGGCGACCGATCAGACGCTTGATTGCAAATAGCGTATTTTCAGGGTTGGTTACCGCTTGACGTTTGGCTGGCTGACCAACCAAGGTTTCACCATCTGTGTAAGCAATAACAGAAGGGGTTGTACGCTCGCCCTCTGCGTTTTCAATCACACGAGGTTTGTTACCGTCTAATACAGCAACACATGAGTTTGTCGTACCTAAGTCAATACCAATGATTCTACCCATCAGGCTATCTCCAAAATAATTCTATGTTCGTTTTTTGCTATACCCCTTATGTGGGGGTGGAGAATCGGGATTCAACCCCGATCACAAACAAAAACGTGAATGTTTGCTTCTCTTATGCCCCATAGATAAGGGCGAGCCCATGCATTTCAAGGGGGAATAGTAAAAAAATCTAATTTTTAATGACGATATACCGAGTTATCTGCCATGGCGTCGACAACTGGGTATAACCCCACACTCTAAAAACAAGAAGCGAAGCCTAACTGACTTCGCTTCAACAACAATAACCCGTTGTTAATCAACGACGTTATTTAGCAACCATCACCATCGCCGGACGAACAACGCGACCGTTGAGTTCATAACCTTTCTGCATCACAAACATCACGGTATTCGATGCGTGATCAGCGCTCTCTTGAATCGACATCGCTTGATGGAACTCAGGATTAAAGGTTTCACCTTCAGGATTAATGACCGACACGCCAAATTTCGTCACCGCATCGACAAAACTCTTATGCGTTAGCTCAACACCTTCAAGGAAAGGTTTAATCACTTCGTTTTCACAATCTGCCGCGTCAATCGCGCGCTCAATATTATCCAGCACCGGCAGTAACTCTTCGACAAAACGGCCAAGAGCATACTTGCGCGCTTTATCGACTTCTTGCTCGGAGCGACGGCGCATGTTCTCGACATCAGCCAAGGCACGCAGCATCGCTTCATGATTTTCCTTAGCGCGAGCTTCACTGGCTAGTAACGCCGCTTCTAATTGAGCAATTTTCGTTTCTTGGCCTTCTTCTGAGTCAACCTCGTGGTTCCAATCAATATCGGCATCGGTTCCCACAACGTCAGCTTCGGTTTCTACTGCTTGTTGCAGTTCTTCTTCTTGGATTTTTTTCTCTTCTTGGCTCATGATCTCTCCAGAATTCCTATCAAGATTGTGCAAAAGAACCACATTATCTTGGTTTCTTGACACAAACATTCGCATAAAAGCGTCACTTGCCCTTATTATGGGGATGAAGAATTCTGATTCAAGCCCAATTCAGTTGGAAAACGTATGAAAAATCCATTTACAGTGATCGCGATCATAGGCAAACCAAGAAATAAACAAGCAATTCAGACACATAACGAACTGTACTCTTGGCTCACCTCGATGGGAAAGTCAGTACTGATTGATGATCGTTTGCGTGAAATTTTAACCGATATCCCTAGCGAGCATTTTGCCAGCTTAGTCGAACTTGGCAAGGTGGCTGATTTAGCCATCGTTGTCGGAGGAGATGGCAACATGCTTGGTGCCGCGCGCGTGCTATCACGTTTTGATATTTCGGTGATTGGAGTCAACCGTGGCAATCTTGGTTTTTTAACCGATCTCAATCCGGATGACTTTGAAGAACAATTAACAGCCGTATTAGCCGGCGATTATATTGAAGAAACCCGTTTTCTACTCGAAGCAGAAATTCATCGTCATGGCCAAGTAAAAAGCCATAATGCAGCGCTCAATGAAGCAGTCCTGCACCCTGGAAAAATCGCACATATGATCGAGTTTGAGGTGTATATCGATGATAACTTCGCCTTTTCACAGCGTTCTGATGGCTTAATTGTCTCAACGCCCACTGGGTCAACCGCTTATTCATTATCAGGGGGCGGACCGATTTTATCGCCCAGTTTAAATGCAATTACTTTAGTCCCCATGTTTCCACATACCTTATCCTGTCGCCCTTTGGTGGTTGATGGCAATCGACGCATTAAGTTAGTCGTATCACCAGATAACCGAGGGATTCAAGAAGTCAGCTGCGACGGGCAGGTTTCGTTGCCTGTTTCACCCGGTGATGAAGTCCATATTTACCAAAGCCCAAATGTACTCAGGCTGATTCACCCCAAAGATTACAGCTATTATCGTGTATTACGTAATAAATTAGGCTGGTCAAGTAAGTTGTTTTAATGTTTACCACTGACCAGCCGTGATCTGAGTTAAATTTTTCCTCCTGGACAACTTTACTGTATAAAGAAACAGTATATACTGTTGCTATATACAGTATTGTTTAATTATACAGGTGCACAAATGCTGGCTCATCTTAGTGTAAATAATTTTGCGATTGTAAAATCACTGCAACTTGAACTGTCTAAAGGTATGACCACCATCACCGGTGAAACGGGTGCGGGTAAATCCATTGCCATTGATGCTCTCAGTTTATGCCTAGGAGGGCGAGCCGAAGCCAGCATGGTGCGTCAAGATGAAGAAAAGACGGAAGTCAGCGCCGCTTTTATTCTTGATAACAATTTGCACGCCACACGATGGTTAGAAGACAATGATTTACTGGATGGTAAAGAGTGCATTTTGCGTAGAATCATCAGTAAAGATGGGCGTTCAAGGGCCTTTATTAACGGCAGTCCAGTCCCTCTTTCGCAACTAAAATCGCTAGGCCAACTGCTGATCAATATTCACGGTCAACACGCCCATCAGCAACTGATGAAACCCGAATTGCAACTGGCTATGCTCGATCAATATGCCGGACATCTTGATCTGCTCAAGCAAACTCGACTGGCCTATCAACAGTGGCGTCAAGTTAATCACCATTTAAAACAGTTACGTGAAAACAGCCAACAGAACCAAGCTCAATTACAGCTTCTTGAATATCAAATCAAAGAACTCAATGAACTGGCGCTAGGTGAAGAAGAATTCATCGAATTAGAACAAGAGCATAAACGATTATCCAACAGTGGCGATCTGGCTATTAACTGCCAAAAAGCGATTAACTTACTGTATGAAAGTGAAGAAGTGAATGCGTTAAACTTACTGCAGACCGTCAGCCATACCTTGATTGAACTGGCCGAAATGGACGCTCAGTTGAACACGCTGCCTACCATGCTTAACGAAGCCATGATCCAACTTGAAGAAACCAACAACGAATTACGCGCCTATTTGGATCACATTGATGTTGACCCAGAACGCATGTCTTACGTTGAGGAGCGCTACTCTCGGGTACTCTCACTCGCCCGTAAGCACCATGTGCTCCCAGAAGAGTTATATCAGCATCATCAAGCACTTTTACAGCAAATTGCCTTACTTGATTGCTCGGAAGAAAAAATCCAAGAACTGGAAAATGACGTCGCTGTCCACTACCAAACGTTTGCAAGCTGCGCAGAAAAGCTCCATAAATCACGCAGTCGTTATGCCAAAGAGTTAGATAAGCTGATCAGTCTTAGTATGCATGAACTGAGTATGGAAAAAGCGCAATTTAAAATTGATGTGGTTCAGCATCAGGGACAACCCTCTCCGCTTGGGTTTGATCATGTGACGTTTTTAGTCTCAACCAATCCAGGGCAGCCATTACAACCGATTGCCAAAGTGGCTTCTGGTGGTGAACTGTCACGTATCTCTTTAGCAATTCAAGTCATTACCGCTCAGAAAATTGATACTCCGAGCTTAATATTTGATGAAGTCGATGTCGGTATTTCTGGACCAACGGCTGCGGTGGTTGGAAAAATGCTACGTAAGTTAGGCGAATCGACCCAAGTACTTTGTGTTACTCACCTACCTCAGGTCGCGGGTTGTGGCCATCATCAACTGTTTGTTGCCAAACAGACCAAAGGCGGCAAGACCGAAACGCAAATGGTCAAACTCAGTGAAGAACAAAGAATCGCTGAACTCGCTCGCTTACTCGGTGGAAGTCAAATCACACCATCGACTTTAGCGAATGCCAAAGAATTACTGATTGCAGCTTAATAAAAACATTTTTTCTGCTAAGGTTTGCAACCTAATTCAAAATTTGTAGTCTGAACAAGCTCAGAGTGGCGTGAAGTTTTTACTTCTGCTCTGGGCTTGTTTATTATCACCCTAGTTTTGACACTTACCAGTAGTAGAATATTACCTATGCAGTTAACCAAATGGCTTGTTGCCATCCCTCTTGCCGTGACGATGTTATCCGGCTGCTCTGTTTTAGAACGTTTGGTGTATCGTATTGATATAAACCAAGGAAATTACGTTGAGCAACAAGCTGTTGAACAACTCAAATTTGGCATGACCAAAGAACAAGTCCGTTTTGTTTTAGGTTCACCGATGCTGATCGAAAATGGCTTTCCTAATACTTGGTACTACATCTACCATCATACTCCCGGTCACAATCCATCAGTGCAAAAAAACCTAATCGTAAACTTTAATGATGCAGGTCAACTGATTGAACTGTCTGGTGATTTTCAGCCTAGCGACACCTTTTTTGAAACCCTCAATTAAAGCAACTCACTGATGATCTGAAACAGACTGATTACTATACAAAAAGCCCATCCAGTTGTTCATAATCTGGATGGGCTTTTTAGTCGTTAAGGCGAACAATCACTCACCGAGCGATCACAAACCCAACCTCAAACCACGACTAGGCTTTCTTAGTCGCGCTTGAACTGGCTAATTTGGCTTGCTCAGCACGCTTACGGCGAATGTCTTTAGGATCGGCTAACAAAGGACGGTAAATTTCAATTCGGTCATGATCTCGTACCGTCGCATCCAGTTTTACATTACGGCTAAAGACGCCAACTTTGTTTTTACTAAGATCGATCTCTGGGTAAAGACTTAAAATGCCCGATGTTTGAATGATTTCTTCTACCGTCATATGGCGATTGACAACTAACGTCATCACCCGCTGTTCATGAGGCAATGCATAAACCACTTCCACATGAATCCTATCTGACTCAATACTCATAAGGCGTACACCTGCTTCGCTCGTTGGGTAAACGCATTAACCATATTACTGGTCAACTCTGTAAAAATTTTTCCAAAGGCGAGTTCAATCATTTTGCTGGAAAATTCAAACTCTAACTTCAACTCAACCTTACAGGCATGCTCATCCAATGGGGTAAAATACCAACCTCCCCGCAAAGTTTGAAAAGGGCCATCAACCAAATGCATGATGATCGACTCAGCAGGACGCAGCTCATTGGCTGTAGTGAACGTTTTGCTGATCCCCGCTTTAGATACATCGACCGAGGCGATCATTTTATCTGCTGAAGACTCTAAAATGCGTGAGCCAGAACAGCCCGGCAAAAATTCGGGATAGCTCGCCACATCATTGACTAAATGAAACATCTGCTCAGCACTAAACGATACTAAAGCCGAGCGACAGACTTGCTTCATTATTTCCTCTTTTATCTCAGCGATTACGATAGTCCGAATTGTACGTTTATCCCTAGCTCACCTCAAGCTCAGTGCGCTTTCTGACCAAAGTTAACATTTAGCACCGTCTAAACATGAGCCACAGCCAATCAATGGGGTCAATAAAGCGCAAAATACCGCTCACGACTCGCTTTACTGACAGATTGCACCTTGAACTGCTTGAAGTTACTTAGGGATATCCTTATGCTACAGCAAGAAAAAACATTCCTTAACTTTTAACCAATCCGTAAAATGCATCCACTATGGTAAAGAAAAAATCAACGAAGAAAGCGGGTAGTAGCACTATCGCGCTCAATAAAAAAGCTCGCCATGAATACTTTATCGAAGATGAAGTGGAAGCAGGTTTAGAGCTTCAAGGCTGGGAAGTAAAATCCCTCCGTCAAGGTAAAGCGAATATTGCTGAAAGCTATGTTTTCTTGCGAGACGGCGAAGCCTTTATCTCGGGTATGACGATTACTCCATTACAACAAGCCTCAACTCACGTGGTTGCCAACCCAACTCGCGTTCGAAAATTACTGCTTTCCCGCCGTGAACTCGATAACCTGTTTGGCCGCATTAATCGCGAAGGGATGACGTTAACGGCACTGTCGTTATACTGGTCACGCTCTTGGGTCAAAATCAAAGTCGGCGTTTCAAAAGGTAAAAAACTGCACGATAAACGTGATGATCTCAAAGAAAAAGACTGGGCAAGAGAAAAAGCACGTGTGATGAAGAGTTCATTGCGCTAATTGTAACCACTTAACCATTTGATGCTAGACAGAATCTTTGATTCTGGTACTATGCACCAACTACCTCTGGGGCTGATTCTGGATTCGACGGGAATTTTGAAGTCTGAGGTGCATGCCGAGGTGCGGTAGGCCTCGTTAACAAACCGCAAAAAAATAGTCGCAAACGACGAAAACTACGCACTAGCAGCTTAATACCCTGCTGAGAGCCTTTCTGCCCTAGCTTCCGCTCGTAAGACGGGGAATAACAGAGAGTCAAAACCAAACAAGCTCGTGCCGCGTCTCCCGCCTGAGAGACAAAGCATTAAAATAAATTCAGGATAGCCATTAGATAGCGTGTCGGTTCGCAGTTTGACGGTGAAATTAAAGATCGACTAAGCATGTAGTACCAATGATGAATGATTTTCGGACGCGGGTTCAAATCCCGCCAGCTCCACCAAACGTTTGGAAAGGGCGACAAGTCATTGATTTGTCGCCATTTTTGTATCTTTAATACTTGGGTTTAGGCTGTTTGTACTAACGTTTGGTACTAAAACATGCGCTACCTACACATCTCAAAGTCAGGAACTTGGCAATTTCGCTACCAAGTCCCCCCTCATCATCGTCACCTATTTGGTGATCGCCGAGAAATAAAACGTTCCCTTAAAACCTCAGATAAAGCCGAAGCAACTGTTATGGCTCTTGAGCTTGAAATTCAGATTCGCAAGACTATCTTGGCAGCAACATCACTTGAGAAACACCCTTCCACCTCTACCATTTCACAAGTAAAGACCCCCTCAACAAAAGAAGCCTCGTGCTATGACGCGCTAGAACGCTTTTATAAGTACAAAGCCGAGCACATCTCATCGAAAGCGGCAGCGATGTTAGAAGCCAAATGTAGGATTGTTCTTGATCTTATTGGCAAGCCTCATTTGAGAGCAATTCGACGTTCTGATGCTGAAGCGGTGTCATCACTCCTACGCAACTACCCAACGAACCTAAAAAAACACAAACAATTTAATGGGCTATCAGGGCATGATGCGATCAAGCGAAACAACGAGTTAGGACTGCCGACTTTAAGCGATGAGTCAGTCAAGGACTACTGCCAGAAAATGTCTGGGTTCTTTGAATGGTGCCAATTAAATGAACTCACAGATATCAATCCATTCAAAGCCATCAGGTTCAAAAAAACTCGTCGAGATAGTGAAGCTAAAAACGCTTACACCCCAATTGAGCTAGAGAAAATTTTTGGTGCCATCGTACGCGCTAAGCAAGCACATAAGCACCCCTACTATTTCTGGTTACCACTGCTTGCTTACTTCACGGGGGCACGGCTTAACGAACTTTGCCAGCTTTATAGAGCCGACATTTATCAAGTTGACGGCATATGGGTCATTCAAATTGATGATAGATTTGATGGGCAGAGGCTAAAGAACTTAACAAGCCGTCGTATCGTTCCAATCCACGATCAGTTACTAAGCCTTGGCTTTATTGAATTTGTGCAATCTGTACAACATGAACGAATCTTCCCTGAGCTAAAGAAATCTCGTGATGGCTTCGGTACTGCTGCATCAAAGTGGTTTGGTCGCTTCAAAACTAGGTTAGGGTTCGATAGAGGGCATGATTTTCACTCGTTTAGGCACACCGTTGCTACTCAATTGAAGAGACAACAAATCTCTCACATCGTTGCAGGTGAGTTGCTTGGCCATGCCCAAAATAACATTACTTATGACCGATATGGAAAGGGATTAGATACAGCACAGCTCAAGGAGGTGATCAACACGATTGATGCCTTCCCAGTATTAAAGTCACTCAAAAACTAGTTCATGGAAAATATCAAAAACAAGCATTAGTCGAGGTCGGGACACTAGAAAACGCTCATAAAGCAAGCACATGAAAACTTAATTAACTGGTAAGACCAGAATAAAAAGAAATCAACTTTATTAAAGCACATTTTATTTTTCTAAAATTTGCACTTACAACATGTACGTAAATATTGACTTGTGGCTTATTAGTTCAAATTTTAGAAAACTTAATCATATTAAAAAGTACTATGGGTTCAAATTTTAGAAAAATTTAACACTATTGCATTCAAAGAAAACGTTGGTAAATTACCCCCTGTCGACATTATCCAGCGAGCGCATTAAACA